>CANLAQ010000001.1 GCA_947488235.1 Flavobacteriales bacterium
TTTGAGTCTATAGCTGCGTTTTTCGATTCTTGTTATCACACCAAAGAAATCATTACCATTATCTCTAAAGTAATTGATCGTAATGGTTTGGTTAAAGATGATGCTTCGAAGTTACTCTATGAAATCAGACAGAAAATTAAAACGCTTAAAAATCAAATTAATCGCAATTTTGATAAAGAGCTCCGTAAGTTAAGAAAAGAGAACTTTTTAGGTGAAACGCATGAAGGATTCATCAATGATCGCAGGGTGCTAACCGTTCAATCTACTCATAAAAGAAAGGTATTAGGAACTATTGTCGGCTCAAGTAAAACGGGTAGTTTAACCTTTATTGAACCACAAGTAAATACGGCCTTAAATCACGAATTAGATTGGGCAATTGACGATGAGATCAAGGAAATTAGAAGGATTCTTCAAATGTTAACCAAGGAGCTTGCAGTTTTTCTTCCATTAATTGAAGCATATCAAGCAGCACTTACGCAATTAGATTTCACCAATGCTAAATCCAAATTAGCGATTGAAATGAATGCTGTTTTACCACAAATACAAGCCTTCAATTCCTTTGAATGGATCAATGCCTTCCACCCTATTCTGCATAAAAACAATAAGCTTCAACTCAAAGAGACCATACCTCAAAAAATTAGTATGGAGGAAGATCATAGAATGTTGGTTATTTCTGGTCCCAATGCCGGTGGAAAGAGTATTACACTTAAAACGGTGGGCTTATTACAATTGATGCTGCAATCTGGTTTATTAATCCCTGTTCATCCCAACAGTACAGGTTGTATATTTAAGCGCATTTTATCTGATATTGGTGACAACCAATCCATTGAAAACGAATTGAGTACCTATTCTTATCGTTTGCAACGCATGAATAAGTTTTTGTCTACTGCTACTAAAAACACGATGTTTCTGTTAGATGAATTCGGCACTGGTTCAGATCCGGATTTAGGCGGTGCTTTAGCAGAAGTGTTCTTTGAGGACTTGTATCATAAAAATGCTTTTGCAGTCATTACAACGCACTATGCGAACATCAAACTAAAAGCGAGTCAGTTGCCACAAGCAATTAATGCCTGTATGCTTTTTGATGTGAAAACATTACAACCTTTATTTCACCTTGCGATTGGTCAACCTGGAAGTTCGTTCACTTTTGAAGTGGCACAGTTGAATGGAATCAATAAAGGACTTATCAATAAAGCAAAGGAAAGTTTAGGTGAAAATAAGGTTCGTTTTGATCGACTATTAAGTGAACTTCAACAGGAAAAAAATTATCTAGATAAATTGATTACTGAACATTTATCAGCGCAAAAAGGATTAGAGGAAAGCACTTTATATCACGATACTCTTGCTGAGAAACTAACTGAAAAATTGAGACTGCATCAAATTCAAAATGAGGAGATCAATAAGTCTATAATTCTAGGAAAGAAGTTTCAGAATTTCCTGCATAAATTCAACATTAGCTCTCGAAAAAAGAGTGTAAATGATGCAGTTTTAGAAGAACTAAAGCAGTTTATGGTAATGGAAAAATCAAAAACTGTTCTTAAAGAAAAACAAATTTTTGAATCTCAAAAGAGTAAAGCCAAACCTACCATCAAGAAGATTGCTCACGATGCGCAATTAGAAAAGATAAAAGTAGGTTCCATTGTCAAAATAAACAGCACGAATCAAAATGGAATTGTAGATAGAATCGAAGGAAAAGAAGTTCTAGTATTAATTGGGAATCTTAGAATTAAAGCACAGTTGAATAAACTGCAATTCATTAAGTAAAAGGCGCTAACTTTGTTACAAGATATTCAAGAATATTATGCCTTTTGACTCAACTATTTGTTTTCTGAACAGTAACGACGGAACAGGTCTGCTTGCCTTTGGAGAAAAAAGTAGATTGCTCGCTGCGAAAAGTCCAGTACTTGATGAACTACAAGATTATATCAAGGAAAAATCAGGAAACTATTTATTTGGTTATTTGAGTTATGACCTAAAGAATGAAATCGAAACTTTAAGCTCCAATAATTTTGATGGACTCTCCTTCCCCACTCTGTTTTTTTGGGAGCCAGCGTATGTTGTGGAAATTAAAAACAATAATTATACTTACATTCAAGGAGAACAGTCGGATGATCATCTTGCGTTAATTGATGCATTTTTAAGTCCCGTAAACAAGGGGAATACAAGTGCTTTCGATTTCAAATTTAAAGAACGCACCTCGAAAAAACGATATTTAGAACAAGTCAATTTTTTAAAAAATGCCATTCAACGAGGTGATATTTATGAAGTGAATTATTGTCAAGAATATTTTGCTGAAAATGTTAAGATTACAAATCCTATTGCAGTATATAACAAATTAAACAGCCTCACGAAAGCACCGTTTTCATCCTATTTTCATTTCGACATCTATTCCTTATTTTGCGGAAGTCCTGAACGCTACATCAATTATAAAAACAAGAAATTAATCTCTGAACCCATTAAAGGAACTGCTCCTAGAAGTAAGGATCCTATTGAAGATTTAAAGAATAAGGAAAATCTGCAAACAGATCCAAAAGAAAGAGCGGAAAATATAATGATTGTAGATCTTGTGAGAAATGATTTTTCAAAGATAGCGACGAATCATTCTGTGCAGGTAGATGCTTTATGTGAAATTCATAGTTTTGAAAATGTGCATCAAATGATTTCAACTGTTTCTTGTGAAATTAAAGAAGGAACAACTTTTACAGACATTATTAAAGCAAGTTTTCCCATGGGATCAATGACGGGCGCCCCTAAGCTAAGGGCTATGGAACTCATAGAAGAAAGTGAGGATTTTAAGCGTGGATTATATTCAGGAAGCTTAGGATACATTAAGCCTAACGGTGACTTTGATTTGAATGTCATCATTAGAAGTTTGCTTTATAACCAAGAAAAACAATACTTATCTTGCTCAGTTGGAGGAGCAATTACCAGTAAATCAGATCCTGAAAAAGAATATGCTGAATGTCTGACTAAAGTAAATCGTATTTTAACTGGGATGCATGAATAATTTGCTGCAAAATCTAAAGGAACAATGTGAATTCCATAATGACGCAAACTATCTTTTAGGCATTAGCGGTGGCCTAGATTCTATGTATTTACTCTTTGCTTTTCATCAACTTAATTTACCGATTCAAGTAGCGCATATTAATTATCAATTAAGAGGAAAAGAAAGCGATTTAGATGCTTTATTGGTTAAAGATTTCTGTTTAAAAAACAAGATTCCTTTCCATCAAAAAAACTACAATCTAAAAGAGTATTTAGAAGAAAAAGGCGGCAATTTACAAGCAATAGCGAGAGAAGTTAGATATTCTTTCTTTCATGAAATTCAATCCAGAAATCAAGATACGCTCCTTGTTACTGCCCATCATCAGGATGATCAAATGGAGCACTTTTGGCTCATGTTGAGTAGAAGCGCTGGAATATCTGGTTTATCTGGAATGCAAAGCAATAAAGATGGTATTTTTCGTCCGTTTCTAGGATTCAGTAAAACTGAAATAAAAGAAGCAGCAGAATCGGTTCAACTTCATTGGCGGGAAGATCAAAGTAATGCCAAAAATGATTATCAAAGAAACCTTTGGCGCAATAAGCTCCTACCCTACTTAAATACGGAAATCCCGAGTTTAAAAGAGTCTATTTTAGTATTAAATCAAGTGTTCACAGAACAATTAATAGTAGATAAAAAGATTGCTTTAGCAGTATATAATAAACTTTTAATAGAAAATAAAATTAGTTTAACTGAATGGAATCAAATTACTGTAGATCAAATAATTATTCTTTTTAAATTAGCAGATATTAAGTTGTCACACATTAATGAAATAGAGAAAATTATTCCTGCTCAAAAAGGCAAGAAAATTCTTTTTCCTCTTTCTAATGGTCCATTTTGTGCCTTGATTCGTGAGAAAGATAATTTAACTTTTATCCTCCATAATCAAGGGTTAGAATTTCCTGAAATTGTAATAAAGAAAGAGAAAAACCTTCCTTCTAAATTCTCGAAAGATGAATTGTGGTTAGATGCTTCAAAAATTAAGGGTTCCTTATTTCTAAGGCCGTGGCAAATTGGCGATCGCATCCACCCTATTGGTATTCAAGGAAGCAAATTAATTTCTGATGTAATCAGCGATGCTAAAGTTCCTAATAGCGAAAGAAACAGAATATTGGTTCTTTGTGATGCCGAACATATTTTAGCCTGTTTAGATTTATGTGTTAGCAGAAAGGCTGTAGCAGATGCTCAATCCAACGAGATTTTGAAAATTACTTTTAAATACTAATTTCCTCATGAATGAACTGATCGCTAAAAAACAATTAATTACCTATATAAAAGGTAAGATAAACCTATCATTAGCAGAAGAAGAAGTTATTGCTACTAGTTTCCAATTCAAACATTTGAAAAAAAAAGAATACCTATTCAAAGAAGGTGATCAATTTACATCCACTTCTTTCGTGGTTTCAGGCGTTTTTCGCATTTTTCACACCGATTCTAAATCTTTGGAACACATTCTCTATTTTGGTTTTAAAGATTGGTGGGTAGGAGATATGGCTGCCGTAATCAATAAGGAACCGAATGGAATTAGTGTTCAAGCGATGGAAGATTCTTGTATCTTATATATTGAGGATACACGAATGGAATCTCTGTACACTCAAGTTCCGGCGGTAGAACGCTTGTTTAGAATTATTACACAAAAAACACTTAGTGTTTTTCAAAAGAGATTATTTATGGCTTATAGCGCCAGTGCTAAGGATCGATTCTTAGAACTGATTAATAGACATCCAGGAATTGAGCAACTTATACCGCAAAATCAAATCGCATCCTATCTTGGAATTTTACCTGAATCACTGAGTAGGATAAAAAGACAACTTCACGCTGTTAAAAAATGAAACTTGATTCAATATTCAAGTAAAATAGCTATATTTAGCACCTAAATAAAAAATAACACCTATTATGACTAGATTAAAAACATCGCTAATAACCTTAGCGCTTTTCGTTGGTTTTTTCGTGCGTGCTGATGAAGGCATGTGGTTCTTAATGTTTATTGAAAGATTAAACCATAGAGATATGGAAAAAATGGGTCTTCAATTGACTACAGAAGAAATTTATAGTATCAATAACTCGAGTTTAAAAGATGCTGTTGTTCAATTTAACGGTGGTTGTACCGCTGAAATCATCTCTAAAGACGGATTAATTTTAACCAATCATCATTGCGGATACGATGCAATTGCTGAATTATCTACTCCAGAAAATGATTACTTAACCAATGGTTGGTGGGCAGCTACCAAAAAAGATGAAATGAAACCAAGATCTCTATATGTTCGATTTTTTGTTCGAATGGATGATGTCTCTAAAAGAATTCTAGGGAAGGTTACAGATCAAATGACTGAAGCAGAGCGTGAGAAAGTAATCAAAGATGAAATTGCTTTAATTGAAAAAGAGAATAGTGAAAATGGAAAATACACCGTAAGTGTTCGCCCTTTCTTTCAAGGAAATGAATATTATTATTTTGTATACCAAGATTTTAAAGATGTTAGATTGGTTGGAACTCCTCCAAGCAGTATCGGAAAATTTGGTGGTGATACAGACAATTGGGAATGGCCAAGACATACAGGAGATTTCTCTATGTTCCGCGTTTATAGCGATGCTAATGGAAATCCAGCAGAGTATTCAACGGCTAACATTCCATTAAAACCAAAGCATCACTTACCTGTCAATATCAAAGGAGTAAAAGAAAATGATTTTGCAATGATTCTAGGATATCCAGGTCGAACCAATCGTTGGTTACCTGCTGCTGGTATCGAACAAAATGTAAAATTCGCTTATCCAGCCTGGGTAGAAGCTTCGAAAACAAGTATGGACGCTATGAAGAAATTCATGGATAAAGATGATGCTGTTCGATTAAATTACGCTTCTAAATATGCAGGTATTGCTAACTATTGGAAAAATCGTCAAGGTATGATTGATGCACTTACGGAATTCAATACAGCGGTTTCTAAAGCTAAAAACGAAGCTAAATTCAATGCTTGGGCAAATAAACCAGCAAATAAAGAGAAGTTTGGAACTGTTGTAGCTACGATCAATAATTTTTACACGCTTACCAATGATAAGTCAAGACATGATAATTATTTACAAATCATGTTTAGAGGATCTGAATATGCTAAAATTAGCAGAACTATTGGTACTCAATTAGATGCTTATGTAAAAGCAGATGACGCTAAAAAAGCTGAATTACTTCCAGCATTAACGGCTGCGGTTGAAGATTTCTTCTCTATGATTTATCTTCCTGCTGAAAAAGACATCATGATTGATGGATTAAATTTATACGCTAAAAAAGCGGGTTACAAATTAGTGCCTTCTATCGAAGCAGCTTACAAAAAAGACAATGGAGATTTAACGAATTATGTTAATGCTTTATTTAACATGAGTATTCTGAGTTCAAAAGAAAGATTAATGGCATTTATCAATTATCCTTCTGAAGGTGTTTTGGCAAATGACCCATTAATGAAATTATCAACAGATATGATCGCTCATTTGAATACAAGATCAGATGAATTGATAAAATTACAAGCTGATTATTCAAAATCGTTTAGATTATTAGTTGATGGAATGAGAACATCTGGATTAAGTCCGATTGCATATCCTGATGCGAACAGTACTTTGCGTTTGACTTATGGAAAAGTAAGTCCTCTGCCTGCAGATAAGAAAAACGATGCGAAAGTAAACTACTACACTACCTTGCAAGGAACAATCAATAAATACAAGCCTAATGATGAGGAGTTTGATTTACCTAAGCGCTTGATTGAACTTAACGACAAAAAAGATTTTGGTGAGTACGCAGATAAAAGTGGGTACATGCCCGTTAACTTCCTTACCAATAATGACATCACAGGTGGAAATTCTGGTTCACCAGTTTTAAACGGTAATGGTGAATTGATTGGTTTGGCATTTGACGGTAATATTGAAGCAATGGCTGGTGATGTAATTTTCGATAGCAAATTGCAAAAGACGATCAATGTTGATATCCGCTATGTATTGTTTATTATTGATAAATACGCAGGAGCGAAACACATTGTAGACGAGATGACGATTATTCGTTAATCTAAATAATTTTCTTAAAAGCCTCGCTTGCGGGGCTTTTTTTATGCCCCTTAATTTAAGGCACTTGCCAATAAATTTAAATGAAACAAGGCCTCCCCTATTTCTTTGTCCGTTAACAAGCAATCGTATTTTGCGGAACCAATTGCTGTCAATAATACGCAAGAGATTTTCCCTTTTGTATTCTTTTTATCTTGACGCATGCGTTCAATTACATCCTTTAAATCATCATCTGAAAATTGAATCAAAGGAAAATTAGATTTAATTATTTTTTCTATTTGTTTGTATTCATCTAAAGACAACATTTTCTTCTTCATAGACAAATAAGCTTCACCACAAATACCCAACGCTACCGCGTGACCATGAGCAATTGCTGTGGTATCCATGAAATGACTTTCTATAGCATGTCCGATAGTGTGACCGAAATTTAAAGTTTTACGAATATTTTTCTCTTCGGGATCTACATCAACAATGGCCACTTTAATTTTAACTACTTCATAAATCAAATCTTTAGCAATCAACTCCTCATCAGATTTTATATCAATCAGTCTTTTCCATAATTCAGCACTGCTTATTAATCCATGTTTTAACATTTCAGCATATCCATTATAAATTTCTCTTTCGGGCAATGAGGTTAGAAAAAATGGATCAATTAAAATGTGGCTTGGATGTTTAATAAGACCCAATTGATTTTTGAAGCCATTTAAATCAACGCCGTTTTTTCCGCCAATACTAGCATCAACCATCGCTAATAAACTGGTCGGGATGTGAAGAAAATTCATGCCTCTTTTAAACAAACAAGCAATAAATGCTCCCATATCAGTAACTACGCCACCACCTAGATTTATAACCAAATCATTTTTGGAAAAATTAAATTCGGAAAATGCTTCCCAAACTTGGAAACAGACCTCCAAAACTTTATTTTCTTCCCCAACAGGTAAGAGTATTACCTCCGCTCTATCTAAAGCAGGAAAATTATTTATTAAAAATTCCAAACAAAAATCATGGGTGTTTTCATCCACAATCACAATGATGTTTTCGGTTTTATATTGATTTAAAATATCTTATAAAGAACCACTTAACAAGGACCCTATTTCGATTTTTGAATGTACTGATTCAACTGTTTTCATATAATTTAATTACCCTTCAAAATTAAGTAAACTTTATTGAAGTGATTTCAATTATAAAAAAGGATTAAATTTGAACCGTGATACATTTTGACGACACTTCTATTGCATTCAAAAGCAAAACCAATCGCTCTCTAAAAAAAGCCTATTGGTTGTTTAAATTAATTGGTATTCCAATATTAGTTAAAATCGGGAAACCAGTCATGAATTTTGCTTTAAGCATAAAGCTTCCTATCAAAGGTCTTATTAAAGCGAGTATTTTTGATCAATTCTGTGGTGGCGAAACCGTGAATGAATGTTCAGATACCATCGATCACTTGGGAAAAGATGGTATTGGAACCATTTTGGATTACTCCATTGAAGGGAAAACTGAAGATGTTGATTTTGATAATACCGTTCAAGAAATCATTAAAACCATAGAGAAAGGTAAACAAGATAAAAACATTCCGTTTGCTGTTTTTAAGGTAACCGGTATTTCAAGAATCAATGAGCTATTATTGCTTTCTGAGGATATTATTAATGGAACCCAAGAACATAGCGCTCTAGCTGCACCAATTGAAGCTAGGATTCTTCAAATTTGTCAAGCAGCATTTACCCATCAGGTGCCTGTATTTATTGATGCGGAAGAAAGTTGGATTCAGCCCATTTTAGATAAATGGTGTTTTAACATGATGCTTCAATTTAACAAAGAGAAAGCAATTGTATACAATACGCTTCAAATGTACCGTCATGATCGCTTGGCTTTTCTTAAAGAAGCATTGCTTATAGCGAAAGAACATCAAATTATTTATGGAATTAAACTTGTTCGTGGGGCTTACATGGAGAAAGAACGAGAGCGCGCCATTAAAATGAATTACCCCTCCCCGATTCAAGCGAATAAAGAAGCTACTGATCAGGATTTTAATGCAGCTTTAGACTTCATCATTGAGAACTTAAAAGATTTCGCTCTTGTTGCTGGAACCCACAATGAGGAAAGTTCAGCTTATTTAGCCGCTAAAATCACAGAAAAAGGCCTGGATCCAAAAGACGATAGATTATTTTTTGCTCAGCTCTTAGGGATGAGTGATCATATTTCATATAATCTATCCAATGCTGGGTATAGAGTGGCTAAATATGTTCCTTATGGTCCAATTGAAGAAGTTATGCCTTATCTATTGAGAAGAGCGGATGAAAACACATCCGTTGCGGGTCAAACAAGTAGAGAACTTCGATTAATTCAAGTTGAATGTAAACGCAGAGGGATTTAATTGAATGCTATTGCTTAATAAAGCGCAAAGGCTTATTTAAAGAGTCACTCGATAAAAAATACAAGCCGTTCATAAGGTCACTCACATCCAGTTTATTTTCAACTAAATATACTGATCCTAGATTTTGCCCTTGACTGTTCCAAAGTATATAATTAAAGTTAGCCAAAACGCCTTTAAAATTTAAGGTGTGGGTACATGGAACCGGAAAGATTGAATTTTCATTATTTACCAATGGTTCGTCAATTCCTACAAGTGTTTGAATAACTTGAACTCCAGAAGTATTTGGATATTGATCTAAAGGTCCAATTTTAACAACAAAGACATTCGATCCACCATTCATTGGATAGGTTGTATAACCAACTGCTAAAAGTCCACCATCTAAGGTAGGAAGTAATTGCTCGGTTTTTTCCTCACCGGCATTATTGATGTACAAGGGGCCATTGTCCCAATCATAATTTGTATTGAAGCGACCAATAGTCACATCCATGCCAAAGGTTGCTGCCGTAAGATTTTCATTTCTATAAGCGACATACAATTTATTTTGACTCCCATTCAATGACAATTCATCTAGAATTACATCTCCTTGATTTACAAATACAGATTCATAAAATAAAGTACCGTCTAAATTATATCTACCGGTATAATTATCATGTTCATTTAAGGCAAGATCTTTCTTCCATCCGCAAAGATTGAGACGATTCATATTTAAGGAAATATCATTCATTCCAAAATTACCATTATCCCCTATTTGATTAAAATAGACTACACTTCCATTTTCATGGATTTTCATAATGAAACCTTTACTCATAGAAGAATCTACATTAAAATAAGTTCCGGTCAATACAAAAAGTGAATCTTCAACAGCAATTAGAGCATTGGCTACATCATCGCCTGTTCCTCCATAATTTAAGGTCCAAAGGGTATCTCCAATTTTATTGGTTCGCACTACATAAATATCACTTGTCCCACCATTGAGAACTTGTGATTGTCCGACCATTACTATTCCGCTATCTCTTGCAAAAACAGCATCATTAATTGTTTCCCATTTATTTGTGCCATAAGTTTTACTCCATAGTTCATTACCTTGTAGATCCGTATGCACTAAAAAAGCATCATAATCTCCTGAGGAACTATATGAATTGCTTGTTCCTGCAATAAAATACCCGAGTGCATTATTATAAAGTACCCTTCTACCCCAATCGGCTTCATAAGCACCGTAATGTTTACTCCATTCAAATTGACCTGTTTTAGAAATTTTAAGTAAGAAAGCTTCGGAATCTGGACCAAAACTCCCTGATAGTCCAGTGATCGCGTAACTTGAGTCTTCTAATTGTACAGCACTTTGTCCTGTATCATAGGTAAGTCCGGAGAAATATTTGAAAAAAGTAGTTTGACTAAATCCAATAGAAGTACCAAGCAAAACAAAGCAGAAAAGTAAATTTAAAACACGCATCTTAATCGAATTGAGATTGATTCACCAAAAGCCTTTTTTGAGAATAATGCAATAGTATTCTCCGTTGCAAGACCAATATTCCAAGATCCAAAATTAAATTGACCATAAAGACCAGTTTGCCATTTACTAAATCCACCATAACTTCCATTCATACCAAGATGTACATTGGAGTTCACTTTATAATCTAATCCAGCATAGATATAAGTGAAATAATTCTTGTAATACAGTCTTAAACCATAATAGGCTTGTAATTTCCTTTGGTCATTTGGGTTGACCAATTTCGCAATTTGAATTAATCCAGGAAGTGTCGTATAATTCGCGCCTTCTTTTTGAAATAAACTCAAAGAATCTAAAGTTTTCAAATTTAAAAGCTCTTGAAAGGTAAAACCAGATGTGTTATAAATAGTATCAATTCTCTGGGTAGAGAATTCAGGATTTAGCCTTACAATTCCAACATTTTTGAAAAGCACTTGAACATGTGTAATTCTATTTGTTTTTGAATGTTGCAACTGAAGACGAATATCGGCATCGATAGCAAAACCATAACCTTTTGAGAAATTATTGCTAGCAGAGGAAGTGTATGAACCTGACATGGCTAAGTTTAAAGTATCTCCTAAGGTAGTTTGAAAAACACCTCCTTTATTGATTTCAGCTCGAGCGTAATTACTCAAGTTAACAAAGTTGAGGGAGAACACAGAGCCAGTTTCTTTTTCAATTGTGGAAAAACCAATTTTTTGAAAACCATATAAAGCAGCACCAGATCCAGAAAAATTTGCAATTTTACCCATATAGCTTTCATTTCCAAGAAAAGCGACTCCAAATAAATCCTTTTGATAAAGAGCACTCGCATTCATGTAATATCCAGCTTTGAGTCCAAAACCCCATTTCTCATTCTTGAACAAGGTGGCTGTAGTATTTCTAAATTCAAATTCTCCTTGCACATCAAGTCCTACCTTATTTAATTGTGGATTATCCCAATGTTTTTGAAAAGCATCTTGTTTCATTTGATCGGTAATGATACCTCCAAAAAGTAATTTATTAGACATCTCATTCAAGATTCCATTCGAACCATAAGCTCCAATTCCAGTCAAAATTAGTTCCTTTTTATTTGGTATAGTGTCTTGATAGACAGGAAGTAAGGACTGAGCATTAGAACTCAGAACTAAGATGCAAAAAGAACTTAGGATTATAAAATTGCGCATCAGTAAACGATTGTAGTTTTAAACCTTGTCTTAACTTTCACGCCAACATAAGCTCCAGCAGGAATGGAAATGGAGAAATTAGTGCCATTATTATTTGGATCAGGGGTGTCTAATTTAACTTCCACTTTTAATTTCTTGATTTTTTCTAAATCAGCAATTAAGGCCTCCGGAAGTACAAATTCTAAGGTGGATGTTTTTTTCATTAGATTATCTTGTGGATCAATGGCTCCATAAAGACTTGATTGAATTAAAGATGATCCTAATACCTCATATAAAGTAAAGCCATCTTGTTTTAGAAAAGAAAGTTTTGCTTCGCATTGCATCGGAAAAGCATTCACCGCTTCTAAGATTAATTTCCCAGAACTTATTCTTGTTTTCCCGTTATCTTGTTTAAAATTAATGTCAAAGGTGTCTTGTAAGGTAAGACCATCTGACATCAATTGTAAAGGAAGCTGTGCCAATAATTTTACTTTAATGCGACTATTGGAAAACACTTCATCCCATCCTCCATTGGTATTACCATAAGGATTTAATTGAATGCTGTATCCTAAGTTAAAGGAACTTCCTAAATTTTCGATTATTTGTTCCACATTACTATTCGCTGAAGTAAAATCAAGCGTGGCTTGACTGTTTTGTATTGCATTCCAAGTTCCTGTTGCAGGTGATATAAATATATTTTGTCCAATAGTGGGGGCATTAAGACTTACGGTTTGACCTGCGACATTACTATTTGAAACCGTACTTATGATTCCTTTGAGTGGTACTTTCATGCCGTTTTCAATTTGAACATGCAAAGCCATAGAAGGCAAATCAAGAGCCCCACTGATGATGTTGTTTAGATAAGGAAGATTAAAACTAGAAGTGTCAGACACAATTTGGTTGCCAAAATACCCTTGAGCATAATCAATTTTTAAATCACGCATTTCAGCTTCAACCTTAAATTCATCTGAAGTAGATAAAGTAACTGGGATGCCATTGATGTCATTTTTAACTTCCAACTGAGATTGCAAAGTATTAAAATGAGTCATGTTAACACCGCGCAGATCCATCACATAGCCATTTAAATCCAGTAAATCAGCTGTCATTCCTGGATTTGAATTGGTACCGGCTGGAACTGTGAAATTCATTTCAAAAACTTGATTGTCTTTAATTACACCCGGCAAGACAACTTTGTAAGTAGCTGCAGTAGGTAGTGGATTATAAACCCTAAGAAATATCCTCCCACTAAGCACTCTAATTTTTTTTAATTCAATCCCTGGTAAATCAAGATCGTGTTCTTCGATAGCATTGAACATACTGAAACCAGGAGGAATCGTTAAACCGCCGACGGTAGGATGGAAAATTTGTGAGATTACAGTATCTGGTACTTTGACCAAATCCGCAATTCCAATATCTAAAATGGTCCTACTCAAATCAACATCAATGGTACCGTTAGAATTTACCGTTAAAGTAGAATCGTTGTAATAATTGGCTAAACTCAAGGTGTCATTCACTAAAGGACTTGCCCAATCAGATTGCCAGGAAGTGCTTTGTTTTTTACAGGACCCTAAAATTAGGATAGTAAAGAGACCAAAACCACAAATTAAGTTTAATTTTTTCAAGCGCGTTCAATTATAGTTGCATAACCTTGTCCCACTCCAATACACATGGTAACCAATGCATAACGCGTATTCGTTTCCTGTAATTGTCGAGCGGCAGACAATAAAATCCGAGCGCCTGACATTCCAAGAGGATGTCCAAGTGCAATAGCACCACCTTTAGGATTGACACGAGGATCATTTGATTCAATATTTAGTTCCTTTAAACAGGCTAAAACTTGCGCAGCAAAGGCTTCATTTATTTCAATGATAGACATATCATCAAGTGTTAATCCAGCGCGCTCTAGAGCTTTTTGAGAGGCTAAAACAGGACCAATTCCCATGTAGGCAGGTTCCACACCAGAAATAGCTGCACTAACAATACGGGCTAAAGGCACTAAGGAATGTTTCTTACAAGCTTCTTCTGAGGCGAGTAACAAGGCTGCTGCTCCGTCATTTAGACCAGAGGCATTTCCAGCAGTTACTGATCCAGTTTTTTTAAATGCTGGACGCAAGCCGGCTAAAGAATCTTTATTGGTTGATGGGCGAGGGAATTCATCTTTATCAAATACCAAAGCCTCACCTTTTTTCTGAGGAATAGAAATTGGAGCAATTTCTCCTTCATAATATCCTGATGTTGTCGCTAATGCAACCTTTTGTTGAGACCAAAGCGCAAATGCATCTTGTTCCTCTCTTGTAATATTATATCTTTCCGCTAAGTTTTCAGCAGTCATCCCCATACTATCTACGCCGTAAAGCGCTTCCATTTGAGGATTAATAAAGCGCCATCCAAAGGAGGAATCAAACAATTGCATATCTCTACCAAAAGGCGCTGAAGATTTGGACATCACCCAAGGTGCTCGTGTCATTTGCTCAACACCTGCTGCTATGTATAAATCCCCTGCCCCATCTTTAATAGCTCGAGATGCATTTATAGCAGCAGCCATTCCAGAAGCACACAAGCGATTTACCGTTTCTCCACCAATTGTAAGTGGCAAACCAGACAACAACACGGACATTCTAGCAACATTTCTATTGTCTTCACCTGCTTGATTAGCGCAACCCATGATTACATCTTCAATAAGGTGTGGATCTAAATTAGGATGTCTGTCCATTAATGACTTCAATACAAAAGCGCCTAAATCATCAGCCCTTACTGGAGCTAATTTTCCACCTAAACTACCAATGGCAGTTCTTATTCCATCTACGATAAACACTTCTTTTGACATTCAATTCATTTTTAAAGTTTAAAAATAAGAAAATCACTTGACTCTTAGGCAAAATAAAAATAGATTCTAAATATAACTTTTCTAATTTTGCAGATATGTTTTACAGG
This sequence comes from Flavobacteriales bacterium, assembly GCA_947488235.1. Lineage (GTDB taxonomy): Bacteria > Bacteroidota > Bacteroidia > Flavobacteriales_D > Crocinitomicaceae > UBA952. The sequence continues at coordinate 15,027 of CANLAQ010000001.1, forward strand.
AAATCAATATTATTTTTATTGACACTGCTTTTTTCAATGACTATTTGTTTAGCTCAAGAAACTAAAGAAAGTCTTACAGAAAAAGCTGTTCTTGCATTTCATCAAGGAGATTTAATTACATCAATTGCCTATTTCGATCAACTGATCGCAAAGTTCCCCAATGATTCTTCAGCCTATTTTGATCGTGGTTTTGTTAAAGGTGTAAATCAAGACATAGAAGGCGCAATCGTTGATTACACCAGGCAAATCAGCATTAATAACGAAAGTATGGACAGTTATTTTTTGCGTGGAATTATGTATCAAAAGTTAGGCAAGAACCAATTGGCCATTTCTGATTACAAAAAGGTAACTGAAATGGAATGGGGAAACGCAGACGCTCACTTTTTTAAAGGTCAATGCGAATTAATTTTAAGCCAGAAAAGACGATCCTTAAAGTCATATAAATCTTGTGTAAAAGTGAATCCTCTGCATACAGAGGCTCTTTTAGAACTAGCAAAAGCATACCAACAAAAGAGGCGTATTAAAAAAAGTCTAGAAACATTAGCACAGGGCATTGTTGCTGACTCTAATAATGCCAACTTTTATTTCTACACTGGATTTATTGAAGCGCATTATAGAAAAAACTACCACAAGGCCATTAGATTTTATAATATAGCGATTCAACTTGCTCCTGATGAAGTTTCTTATGTTGAAGAGCGAGAAAAGTGTCTTATTTTATTAAAAAAAGACAAATACTTCAATTAAACACATTACTAAAAAATACTAGAGCTTAAAATCAATAAATTGTAATAAATTTGTAAATAAATAAAACACATGAAATCTTCAATAATTCTATTTTCCTTATTTGTATTGGCATTGTTTAACTCAAAACTTACTAGTGCTCAAACCGCAGGAACTTTAACATTTTCCTACACTCCTACTTCACATACCTGTTATGCAGCAAATAACAATGTGCTAGCCATTTGGATACAAAGCAGTACTGGATCTTTTGTAAAGACAAGAATGAGACGCGTTGGAAATGTAACTTCAGATCATTTACCTACATGGGCAGTGAATTCTGGAGGCATGGCTTCAAACGCTTTAGGTTCTTCATGTAATGTAGTAAGCGCGGCAACTGGAGCTACACTTACTGGTTTTACTGCAAAAAATGTAACATGGGATGGTACAGATGTTAATGGTGTAAATGTACCTGATGGAACGTATAAAATTACAGTTCAATCCACTTGGGATCATGGTGCTACTGGAACAGCAACACGCTCTTTTACTTTTACAAAAGGACCTAACGCAGATGTACAAACTCCTACAATTGACGCTAATTTCACAGCAATTTCTTTGGCTTGGAATCCAACAGTTGGCGGTTTGGAGGAAAATACACAAACTAGTTTTAGTGTTTATCCAAACCCATCCCTTACAGGAAATTATAATCTTACCTTCAAACAAGCAGATAGATTAACGGTAATAGACGAAGCGGGTGAAGAAGTTTACAAACAAGCAATTGCATTGGGGTCAACAACTAAAACTATTGATTTGTCAGCGCTTAATGCTGGGGTTTATTTCATTCGTCTTTATAACGGAGAAGTAATTGCGCAAGAGAAAATTGTTGTAACCAAGTAATTCTAGTTAAATTCAATTTTCTTCAATAATTAAATAGGCAAAACCAAGGGTTATATAACTCTTATAGTTTCCTTTTTCGTCTGTATAAATTAGATACGCTTCTAGATCTTTTCGATTATTAACATATTCGATTGCTTTTTCTAAACCCATAACTAGAAGTGCTGTAGCGGTTGCATCAGACTCTAAACAAGAAGTACTAATTACTGATGCGCTCAACAGATTGTTTTTGGTTGGATATCCTGTTTTTGGATCAATATGATGCACATATTTTACACCATTTTCAATAAAGTAGCGTCTGTAATTTCCTGAAGTAGCAATGGCCTTTCCATCTAATCTTAATATTGCTTTATAAGGATTCCCTGAAATTTGATTGTCTATAGGTTCTTCAATACCAATGATCCAATTTTCATCATTTAATTGTTTACCTTGAGCATAAACCTCACCTCCTATTTCTACTAAGAAGGAGCTTACACCTTTCTTTCTAAGAAAATCTGCCACAACATCAACGGAATAACCTTGAGCAAAGGCATTGAAATCTAATGCAATGCGAGGGTCTTTTTTAATTATTTGATTTTCATTTAGTTCAATTAAATCAAATCCTACAAATTGAAGTAAACTATCAATCAGATGGGAAGAAATTTCTTGTTTTTTTTGAGGTCCAAAACCCCAGGCATTGACTAATGGAGCAACTGTAGGATCAAAAGCCCCGCTTGTACTCTTATAAATTTCCTTTGCTTTAACGAAACAAGTCGTAAAGTAAGAATCCAACCTTACCTTTTGGTTGTTATTTACTTTTGAAATTACTGAATTTACTTGATAAGTAGAAACAGACTTGTCAAAATTAATCAAGAGTTGATTGATCTTTTTTTGATAATTTTTTCCTTTAACATCAATGTATTGAATATGATAAGTTGTGCCTTGAGCATAGCCTTCTAACACGACTTGTTTTTGTCCAAAAAAGGAAAAAACTTGACTAATAAATAGAAGCAAAAGAAGTTTTTTCTGTCTATCTCTCATGTACCACCTCTTCAAATGGAACTCTAAATCTTGGTCCCCAAATTCCAGCTTCCGTTCCTAATCCAACAGAGATAATCATATTCACTTCTGCACCTCGCGGTAAACCAAGAGCTTTTTTAACTCTTTTTTGGTCAAATCCTTCCATAGGACAAGAATGATAACCCGCTGCAGCAATAGAAAGCATAAAAGTTTGCGCTGCTAGAGCACATGATTTATGTACCATCACCCTCTGATCAGCTTTCCCCCCAAAACGCATGAAAGGTTTTTTAATCCCCATGAAAAAACAAATGGTTTTACGCAGGAAAGTCATGAAACCAAAAATATCATTTCGATAAAGAAGCGGCATCACTTTTCCATAATATTGTAATCCATTTTTTTCAATACTGCTCGGTTCACCGGTCATTTGACCTTTTATTTGACTCAAATTCCATTGTGCCCTTTTGGACCATAAATCTTTTCTTGTTACAAATACCACCATTTGTTGCGCCGTAGCTGCAGCAGATTGTCCAAGGCATAGAGGAACGAATCTTTTTAATTCGGCTTCAGATTTAATCCAATAGAACTCCCACAATTGCATGTTACTGCTGTTGGGAGAAAGTATGGCGCTTTCTATACTGCTCTTAACAATTTCATTGGGTACTTGAACAGCAGGATCAAATTTTCTATTCGATCTTCTGTAGTCAACAATTGCCTTAAATTCCTTTTGGTACATGGTTATTATTTGTTTTGCAAATATCGAATTAATTCCAATGAGATGAAAGGAAAAACAAGCTGATACAGCATTAATTTCTAAATAATTCTTAAGTTCAATCTTTTATCGATAACGAAATTTGAATTAACGAATATCATTAAATTCTAATCGCTTTATTTTTGGCTCAATAATTGAAAGGAATTTAAAAAATCAAAGCTATGAAAGTAAATATTTTTGAACCTTGTCCAGCGAATTGGGACCATATGCAAATCAAACTTAATGCGAGACATTGCGAACAGTGCGATAAATCAGTCGTTGATTTTACCCAAAAAAGCAGGGCTGAAATTATAAGTTATTTACTTGACAATCCCAATGGATCTGTATGCGGTAGAATGTCGCAACAACAATTTGATATAAAAGAGGAAGATTTACCAGAGTTAATTTCAATTCTGAGTCAAGCGAAACATCGACACAATGCCTTTTTCATCCTTGCCATTGTTTGTTCTAGTTTGTTTTATTCTTGCGAATCAACTCCAAAAGACAACACTCAAACTATAGGAAAAGCGAAAATTGAACATCGTGATGAAGTGACTACAGGAATGATGATTCCTACTACAACAGAAGATACTGTAAAGCATAAAAAAAATCACAAATCGACTACTCAAATTCCACAAGTTAGAGAATTTAAGGGTGAAGTTTCCATTATGCCAGTTCCAGAACCACCTGTAAAAGGTGGAATTACCTTCGAACCCATAGAACCTGAAGTTCCAATGGAAGTACAAAAAGATGAAGTTTTACCCTATGCTGAAGTTATGCCAGAATTCCCCGGAGGAATGAAAGAAATGGTGAATTTTTTAAATAAAAATCTTATCTATCCTCAAGAAATGCTTGAAAATGGCATTGAAGGTAAAATCTATGTTCAGTTTACAGTTACCAAAACGGGTGAAATTAAAGACGCTGTAGTTGTAAGAGGTATCAATGGATTAAATGTGGAAGCCTTGCGATTGGTGAAACAAATGCCTAATTGGAAACCAGGATCAAATGATGGAAAATTAGTGGATGTAAAAATGATTATCCCGATTCATTTTTCTTTGAATTAAATGCAGCGCATCTCGACTACGCTCGATGAGCTCTAGTGGATTGAGCTACTTGTGCTGAGCCTGCCGAAGTAAGTCGAAAGACACTGTTGACTCGATGAGCTTTAGTGGATTGAGCTGCTTGTGCTGAGCCTGCCGAAGTAAGTCGAAATCCACGATACCAAAATTCAGATCAATTGAAATAATTCTAGAAATAGGGTGTTTCTTCTTTGTAGATCTTTCCTTTTATTAAGTAATAATTAATTATTTATTACCTTTACCAACGAGCAGAGATTTCAGTTAATTGCTTTAATTTCAGCTTTTTCCTTGAATAAAAAATAATACATGATTGACAAAAGAAAAAGAGTTGAAGTTTGTTTCACACCAGGAGAATACGCCTATTATAAAGATGAGTTTGAAATCGTAGTTGTAATCGATGTCTTAAGAGCTACATCCGCGATTTGCGCTGCCTTTGACAATGGAATAAAATCCATTATTCCTGTCCCTACAGTTGAGGAAGCATGGGCCTACAAACAAAAAGGATATCTAGCGGGTGCTGAAAGAAAAGGTCAAATAGTAGATGGTTTTGATTTTGGGAATTCCCCATTTTCCTACATGAAGGAGGATTTTATTGGCAAAGATGTTGTTTTGACTACTACAAATGGCACCAAATCTCTTGAAGTCGCAAAAGATGCTGACACGGTTGTGGTGGGTTCTTTTCTTAATTTAACTGCTTTAAGTAAATGGCTGCACGAACAAGATAAAAATGTACTGTGTCTTTGTTCTGGTTGGCAAGATAAATTTAATTTAGAAGATACTATTTGCGCTGGAGCCATTTCAGATTATTTAATCTCCAAAGGAAATTATACTCATATCGAAGATTCTTCTATTGCAGCAAAATATTTATTTCTTTCTGCTAAGGATAATTATTTAGGTTTTTTAAAATCAAGTTCGCACAGAAGACGATTAAAAAGTTTAAATTTAAACAAGGATATTATCTATTGTCTAACCCCAGACCAAATGGATGTTATCCCAATATTGAAAGATGGGAAACTGGTTAAACTATAAGTTTGTAATCACTTGCATTCTATTGTTACCACTTGTGATTTCAACGAGTGACAAACGCCCCTTTGCTAAACAATGGGGTTTTTTTGGTCACAAACGCATCAATCGCATTGCTGTCTTTACGCTACCACCTGAAATGACAGGTTTTTACAAAGAAAATATTGAGTTTTTAACGGAACATGCCGTTGATCCAGACAAGCGCAGGTATGCAGTTGAAGGGGAAGCTCAATGTCATTATATTGATTTAGATCATTATTATAAAAAAGGAGAAAATCCTTTTGAAATTGTTCCGAAAAAATGGAACGATGCTGTGCTTAAATTCACAGAAGACACTTTACAAGCCTACGGAATTGTTCCTTGGCACATACAAATCATGAAATTCAGATTACAAAAAGCTTTTGAATCTAAAAATGTGGATCTCATCTTAAAATATTCAGCCGACATTGGTCATTATATTGGAGACGCACATGTTCCTTTGCACACCACAGAGAATTATAATGGTCAAATGACCGGGCAAAGAGGAATTCATGGTTTATGGGAAAGCCGTTTGGTTGAAATTAATGAGGCTGATTATGATTATTTTGTTGGGAAAGCCACCTACAAAAAAAATGTTCTAGATTTTATATGGAATGCAGTTCGTGGTTCACATGAAGCTTTAGATTCTGTTCTAGGAATTGAAAAAGAACTCACCCGTTCCTTCCCTTCAGATTTAAAATATGGTTTTGAACAACGCGGAAATGTAACGATTTCAGTTTATTCAAGAGATTTTAGTAATGCTTATCACGCTAAAATGAATGGAATGGTAGAAAGAAGATTGCGCACTGCAATTCTTGCTGTAGGTTCTATTTGGTACACTTGTTGGGTTGATGCCGGTCAGCCAGACTTATCTAAACTACAACACACTCCCCCATCAGCTGAACTTCTCCAGGAGATTCAAGTTTTGGATGAGCATTTCCATAACGATAAACATTTCGGAAGAATTTGTGAATGATTACATTTTCACAAACCGTGTATAGAATCCACTTGATAATTGCAATAAGTAAGTTCCAGGATTTAAATCTGTAACTGAAATTTTCATTTCTGAATTCCCTGGATCAATAGTACCCGTTTTTATTTTTTCACCCAACATATTTGAAATCATATAAGTAGATGTTGTTCCGCTTAACAGCTCGGGAAGCGTTACAAACAAATCATCAACTACTGGATTAGGGTAAATCAAAAGTTCCAATGGATTTAACTCCTCAATTCCAGCACTACTCGAACAAGCGCATTTGTTTTTTATTGCATTCGTTTGTACAACCTGAGGTGCCTTATAAGTTGTTTTCACCCAACACTTTTGACCTAAGTTGTTTGAATTTGTATTGCGAATTCGGATCGTATACCAGCCACTATAGCTTCCAGCAACACTAAAAGTTTGAACTCCAGCAGCTGCAACGGTATCTATAATTTGACAATCCTTGTCTAAAATTTCTATAGTAATTGAATTCGCAGGAACACTCGGGAAAAGTTCAATTACTATTGGAGCAATAGTATCCGAGAATACACGACCCACTACGCGACAATCTCTGCTGTTATTAGGTAACCGTCCACCTTGTTGCAAAGACCCCGGACTATTGTCACCTAAATCATCTTCCATTTCCCATTCTTGCGTCACCAAATTCGAAGATCTACTATAATTGGTGCTAATCCCTTGTGGCGCCCATACCGCATAACCTTTTCTACCTGACAATGCAGACCCATTACAAGGAGGAATTGAAATATCTACCTTTCCACCACCATAAACAGTTCTTGTTGCTGTCCCGTTTGCACCTGAATAATCCGTCAAAACAGTTCCATCACTAAAAGAAGTTTGAACACCGACTAGATTTTGCCAAAGGGTAAAGTGATCATTCACTGCAATTAACGCTTTGCTTTGGCGCTCCACTACAAATGCGTCTGCAGCTTGCCATCTTACGAAATAAGCACCATCTTTAAAATGTAAATTTTGATGACACCAAAGCAAATTCTCCATATCACTGTGTGTTGGAAGTTCAGCTGAATTGGCTGGATGATGACTAAAGCGATTACTCAAATAACCAATATTGAATAAGTCTTCAAAGAAAATCTCAGGTGAACCATCAACAGAAAGCGCTATTGCATAGGTAACACTTGCACGAGGATCATTAGGTTCAATTTGATTACCAATTTGTGATGAAGTATTCCATCCTGTATAATTCCCAGAAGCATCTAAAGTTGGACGATAGGTATCATGATTGTTAACGAACGGGACTGTTCGTTGGCGATTTAATTGTTGAGCACTGGAGATCGTTCCTAAATTGTAATTGCCATTTCCAGAAATTATATCTGATAAGGCAAAGCGCAAACCAAAATCAAAAGTTCCAGCTCTATTTTGAACCGCATTATCCCAAGCATCTAATTCACTTGAAGTACCTACCCACTCTCCAACGGCAAACATAGAATCAGTGCCACTGGCCCAAACGGCATTATTCTGTAAATTCCATAGGAAATCTTCTGTTGCGTATGCTGGAAAATGTTTTACCGCATCAATTCTTACACCGTCCCAACCTGCTTGTTTCTTATACCAAATCAACCAATTCCGCATTCCTGAACGCATATAATCTGTCCCTTGAACTGGATTATATGTTGCATTACCAGACAATCCAAAAGCGTTGCTTTCATAAGAGATGTCAGGACCCCAGAAGGGCGAATTGATATCATTATTGCAACAAGCATTGGAATTATTTGGATAAAAATTCTGCCAATTCTTAGAGAACCTTCCCATTCGACTCAGATAATTTGCAGATGTTTCGTTACTTGCAGGACTAGAATAACTAACATACCTGAAATTTTTGTATTTATTTGTCGCACCATCATCCATGGCAGAGACATCTTGTCCACCACCACCCGAAGCAGAACCGGCTCCAGTAACATGATTTAGTACGATATCTTGTATCACATCGATTCCATTGGCTTTCATTACTGCAATCATTCTGAGCAATTCATCTTTGTCGCCCATGCGTGTTTTAACAGAGTTTTTTTGAAACTTATCTCCCAAATCATAATGATCAAAGGGAGCATAACCAACACTATTTGTCCCAGTATTTTTGATGTTTGGTGGTATCCAAATCGCATCAACACCAAGTTCTTTTAAACGCGGAGCTAATTCCGTTAAATAATTAGACCATCCATTGGGAAAATTTGAATTCCAGTAATCCCACCAAAAACCTTGAAGTACTACTTGTCGATTTTTTGGATTGACTTGAGCATCCAAATAAAGTGAATAAAAAGATAAGATGAAAATACTTAAGTACCTAAAAATAAGACGCTTCATATTTAAAATTTTAGTTTATATTAAAACTACTGGTTTCACCTGAACTAAGAGAACAAGGTATATTATTAATTGAAAAATCAATACTATTGTTGCCATTATTGGTAATACTACAGCTTTCTTGATTCACTTCAATAAATATAGGACTTTGCTTGAACAATATTTGAAAAGCATATTTTTTCCAAACCTTTGGAATATTAGGTTGAATAGACAAACCTCTTTCAGTAATCCGAACTCCAGCCATACCTTCCACTAAACTCATCCAAGTACCTGCCATACTCGTAATATGCAAACCTTCATCGGCTTCATGGTTATAATCATCAAGATCTAAGCGTGAAGTTCTTAAATACAACTCATAAGCTTTTTCCATCATTCCTATTTTAGCCGCTAAGATTACATGCACACAAGGAGAAAGAGATGATTCATGAACTGTTTTTGGTTCATAGAAATTAAAATTATCTTGAATAGTTTGTTGATCAAAGTGGTCTTCAAATAAGTAAAGACCTTGAAGTACATCAGCTTGTTTGATAAAAACTGAACGCAGAATTCGATCCCATGACCAATTTTGATTAATGGGGCGTTCACTTTCAGGAATATCATTTGCGTTTAGGAGCTCTTTATCCAAGAAACCATCTTGCTGTAAGAAAACCCTAGAATTTTCAATCTTCGGAAAATAGACATTAGAAACAATTTTTTGCCAATCTATTATTTCCTTATCCGTCAAAGCAGTACCTATGCTTTCTGATAAATCTGCATTCACTTTCAAGGCATATTCAATACACCATCGTGCGATATAATTAGTATACCAATTGTTATTCACATTATTCTCGTATTCATTTGGACCCGTCACACCTAGCATAACGAAGGCATTTCGATCTGTAGACCAATTGAACCTTTGGGCCCAAAATTTAGCTATACCGATCAAAACTGGACGGCCAAACTCAGCCAGATAAGCTGTATCACCTGTATGACGAATGTAATTATAGATTCCAAAAGCAATGGCACCATTGCGATGAATTTCCTCAAAAGTAATTTCCCACTCATTGTGACATTCTTCCCCATTCATGGTAACCATTGGGTAAAGCGCTGCACCATCCTTAAATCCTAATTTTTCAGCGTTTTCTATTGCTTTTTGTAAATGATTATAGCGATATACTAATAATTGTCTAGCGATTTTAGGATCAGCAGTTTTTAAGAAAAATGGTAAACAATAAGCTTCAGTATCCCAATAAGTTGCTCCACCATATTTTTCACCAGTAAAACCTTTTGGTCCAATATTTAACTTTGCATTTTTACCTGTATAGGTTTGGTACAATTGGAAAATATTAAATCTAATTGCTTGTTGCGCAGCTACATCACCATCAATTACAATATCTGCATTTTTCCAAATAGAAGCCCAAGCGGCGCGATGCTCTTCTAGCAAAGCATTAAAGCCAGACATATAAGCAGCTCTTAACTGATTAATCGCTTTAGATTCAAGAGCAAAAACCGAGTGATTAATGGTAGAGGTAATTGCGATATATTTTTTCAAAGTATAAGCAACACCCTGCTCCAAGAAATGCTCAAAATTATTTTCAAGATAAAAGTCTCTTTTTGCGACATTGGGATGAATCTCCAACAATTCATTTTCCTTCCAGAAAGAAAAACGCATAGCAGTTGCAACGGTAAAGTCAGTCTTTTTAGTTCTCGTTGTTAAAATACCTTTTTTAACATCAACCTTACAGGCATCTTCTTCCCAGAAAAACTCATCATAATTGGCATCATGATTCAACACTTTCGCGTCTAAATAAGGAGTAAACTTAACATTTCCACTAAAATTAAGAGGCGTCACACTGTAAGAGATAGCAGCGATTTCCTCATTGGCCATCGAACAAAAACGCAAAGAAGTAATCTCTAATTCTTTGCCGTTATTCAACTGAATTCGAAACGATCTTTTCAAGGTACCTTGATACATATCTAATTCGCGCGAGAAGGACTTTAATTTTCCTTTTGAAATATCTAAATTTTCACCATCTACTTCAATATTTAGACCGATCCAATTACATGAATTCAAAACTTTTGCGAAATATTCAGGATAACCATTTTTCCACCACCCCACTCTCGTTTTATCTGGATAATATACACCGCCAACATAACTGCCTTGAAGAGATTCACCTGTATACGATTCTTCAAAATTGGCGCGTTGACCAAAAGAACCATTTCCAATACTAAAGATACTTTCAGCTTGTTTTTGCTTAGAAGGATCAAAAGATCTTTCTATTATTTTCCATTCATCAAGCTCAAACAAATTATACATACTCCTCTAAATTGAATTCAGTCAAATCATTAATATAAACATCAGCAGATTCTTTCACATGTGGATTCCCAACACCAATGGCTGTAAATCCTCCTGCTTTTGCTGCTTGAATTCCACTTGTAGCATCTTCAAATACAAGAATTGAATTGGGATGTAATCCAAGCGCTGCAGCACCATTCAGAAAAACTTCAGGGTGTGGCTTTGGGTCTTTTACTCCAAAACCATCTACTACAACTTTAAAATATGACGCTATACCTAATAATTTTAAAATTGGTTTTGCATTTTTACTGGATGAACCTACTCCGCACAAAATATTCATTTCTTTAGCCTTCAATAGTAAACTTGCTACTCCTGGTAATAAATCAGCAGGTGATAATGCAGTTATTGAATCTAAATAGATTTCATTTTTAAAAGTTAACAAAGCTTCGAACTCTTGCTCAGAAACTTGAAGGCTTCCAAGTTTTAAAATAGCTTTTAAAGAATCTATTCGGCTTACACCTTTTAGCAATTCATTGTCTTTTTCGGTAAATGAAATTCCTAATTTTTCAGCTGTTCTTTTCCAAGCAATAAAATGATTGTGTTCAGTATTTACTAAAACACCATCCAAATCAAACAACAATCCTTTAATGTTCATCGAATTTCAAATCAGAAATGGCACTTTTTTCAGTAATCAATAAATTCGCTAATGAAGCCAACAACAATGAAATTCCTGCAAGCGTCATAGAAAAAATAGCTTGATCACCCATCAATTTGTATAAGAAATTAATACCACCAAGAGCGGCAACAATTTGTGGAATTACAATAAACATATTGAACAAGCCCATCATCATGCCCATTCTTTTTGGATTCACAGAACTAGATAGCATAGCATAAGGCATAGACAGCATACTACCCCAAGAAATTCCAACCAATAAGAAGCAATATTTTAATTGAAATGGATCAACAAAATACATCAAAACGAAACCAAGACCTCCTAGGAATAAAGAGCCTAGATGAATTAGTTTGCGATTAATTCTAAAACGAGAAGTATAAAAAGTTAGTAAGAGCGCAAAGCCCATTGATGATAAACCATAAACCCCCATAGCGGAACCCACTTCATTGGCAGCGGACTGGTATTTTTCATCTTTTACTAAATAGTCTGCCGCTTCTTCTTTAATTTTGAAATTAAAATGCTTTTTTATAGGTGCTGGAGCATGATAAACATGTTCAGTCAAAGCAGGAGTTGCCATACTCCACATGGTAAAGAAAGAAAACCAACTAAAAAATTGAATAATTCCTAGTTTTTTCATCGTCGAAGGCATTTCCTTTATGCTAATAAAAAGATCTTTGAAAAAACTAGAATTTTTCTTTTCCTTCTTGAATTCCTCTAGATCTTCTGGTGGATATTCTTTGGTCGTGAAAATAGTATACAAAATACTTAACAAGAAAACCATTGCACCAATGGCAAATGCTATTTTAACATACATGGGAACAACTCCAGGAACCACAGCATCTTTATACCCCATTTGATCAATCATCCAAGGTAAATTTGAAGCTACCCAGGTTCCGATTCCAATAATAAGCGTTTGCATTACAAATCCATAAGACCGTTGTTCCTTAGGTAATTGATCAGCAACCAAAGCTCTAAACGGCTCCATACTTATATTAATTGAAGCATCAAGAACCCATAAAAGTCCAACAGCAATCCAAAGAGCAGAAGAATTAGGAACGATAAAAAGCGCAAGAGAAGAGAGAATGGCACCCAATAAAAAATAAGGTTTTCTTCTTCCGAATTTAGGATGCCATGTATTGTCAGAGAGGTAACCAATTATAGGTTGAACGAGTAATCCCGTTAGTGGCGCTGCAATCCAAAGCATTGGAATTTCATCATTTTCGGCACCAAGAGTTTGAAAGATTCTTGAAATGAATCCGCCTTGTAAAGCAAATCCAAATTGAATTCCAAGAAACCCAAAACTCATGTTCCAGATTTGCCAAAAAGATAGTCTAGGTTTCGAAGCTTGCATATAATTTATTTTTCAAATACTTGATAGCCCCAAGGTGCTAATGTTACTTTACATCCATTTTTAAATCGAGTAGATTTGTCCGTAAAAATATTGTGATATTTCCCTGGAACAGAGGCGCCATTCAATACTATTTCTTGATCAGCATTGGATAAATTTAAAATACAAAGAACCTTATCACCATTCTTTTCACGAGTAAAGGCACAATAAGACCCTTTTTTTACATCTGAAACCCAAACGACTTCACCACCATTTAATCCATTCCACAAAGCCTCATTGTGATGATGAAGTTGAAGTAAATCAGTATAAAAATCCACTAAATCCATTTTCAACCAAGAGATTGAATCTTTTTCAAAAAACAGCAATCTTCTATCCAATGAAGTTTCTTGTCCATTATAGACTAAAGGAATTCCTTGAATCGTAGCCGCAAGGACAGCTAAAGCAAATCGTGCATCTCCCATGCGTTCCATTTCTGTACCATTCCATGAATTTTCATCATGATTAGAAGTGAAGTGCATTCGATAAGCATTTGCAGGATATTTCTTTTCATTATTGAGATACGATTGAATATCAATTGCATTTTTCTTTCCTTTTGCAATATCATTCATTATGTGATGAAATTCCCATCCATAAGTCATATCAAAATTATCGTGAATATCAGCCCCTTCCGCTTCAGCAAGCATAAAAACAGGCTTTATTTTCATTAATTCAGTTCTCGCTTGTTTCCAAAAATCAGCAGGAACCCAACCCGCTACATCACAACGATATCCATCAATATCTGCAGTATTTATCCAATATTTCATGGCATCAATCATCGCTAAGCGCATGTCTTGATTGTCATAATTCAAATCTGCGACATCCCACCAATCCGTTCCAATGGTAGGTTGTAAATTTCCCGTTGAATCTAAAGTATACCAATCTTTATGACCTTGATCCACCCATACATTATCGGGTGAAGTATGATTGGCTACCCAATCTACAATCACCTTCATACCGAGAGCATGCGCAGATTTCACCAAGTTTTTAAAATCTAATTCCGTGCCATATTCAGGATTTATGGCTTTATAATCCTTAACGGCGTAGTAACTACCTAAGGATCCCTTTCTATTTAAATTTCCAATAGGATTTATGGGCATTATCCAAAGAATATCTACTCCCATTTCCTTTAATCGAGGTAAATGTTTTTGAAAAGCAATAAAAGTTCCTTCAGGAGTAAACTGACGCATATTTACTTCATAAATAGTGGCATTATGCGCCCAATCGGGAGCATTAAACTGTGCCTGTGAAGAAAAAAATGTACTTAAGAATAGTACTGTTAAGAAGAAATAACTTTTCATAGCTAATTAATTTAATTCCTTTTTTATCAAATAATTAATGTGATAATCAACCAGTCCTTGAACAGGGCTTTTGATAACATGACCAATACGAATAGACAAAGAATCAGCAGCACGCTGAAGTTCATTTCTAAAAATACCCGCGATGCTTCCAACAAAATTTACTTCAACCTCTTTGAAATTAGGGTAACAGCAAACATGTACTTCCATGAAATGCTTTAGACCTGCTTCCACCATTTTTTGAAAGATGGCTTGATCTGCATGCTTAGAAATAAATGGCATAAAAGACGCGATATAAACATTCGCATTGGGTTCTTGATACACGCGACTTATGATATTACTTTTTGTAACGCCATAAGTTTCTTCTAAATCCAAAGCTAATTCAGGACTAAGTTGGTGGTATAAGTATGCAGCGAGTAATTTTTTACCAAAATAACTACCACTACCTTCATCACCTAAAATATATCCTAATGCTGGAATAACTTCTGACACCGCTTCACCATCAAAATAACAAGAATTGGAACCTGTCCCTAGAATACATGAAATCGCAGGACTTCCCGAGTAAGTAGCATACGCACAAGCCAAAAGATCGTGATCAACTAAAATTTCAGCCAGAGGGAAAATCTTTTTTAGACCTTCCAAAACCACATTGTTTAAATCAGTACTAGAACAACCTGCACCATAAAAATAAATACGCGTAATATCATTTGAAACAGTAATAATATCTGAATTTTTTCTAAGTTCAGTCTCAATAAATTCAGAGGAGTGAAAATATGGGTTAAAGCCCATTGTAGAATAAAAAGTTTGGTTATTTTTGTCGTCTAATAAGACCCAATCGCTCTTTGTGGAGCCACTTTCAACTATGAAAATCATATACTTAATTAAATTTAATCCTTACTTTGTGTCATTTTAACACTTTCAAATATACAAATATCTATAATAGCCGTGGAAAAAGTTGATAAAATATTTCAAAACAAAGAACTCAATCCGAATGTGTCGGTTGATTGTGTAATTTTTGGATTTGACTTTGAAAAGCTAAATGTATTATTAATTGATAGAGGTTCAAATGTAGGTCCACGCTTAGCTTTACCTGGAAATTTAATTTACAATTCGGAAAATTTAAATCAAGCTGGAAGTCGTGTATTGGATGAATTAACAGGCTTGAAAAATATTTATTTAGAGCAAGTCGGTGCCTTTGGTGATCCAGACCGAATAAATAACAAGTCTGACCAAGAATGGTTAAAAAGCATACGAGCTGAACCTACTGCTCGAGTAATCACGGTTGCCTATTTTTCACTAGTAAAAATGGCTGATTATTTACCCCAAGCATCTTCCTTTGCTAAGACTGCTGAATGGGTATCTGTCAATGAAATTACTGAATTAGCCTTTGACCATATTGATATATTAAATGCAGCAAAAGGCAAGTTAAAAGAGAAAATAAAGACACAACCTATAGGTTTTAATTTATTGCCGGAAAAATTCACATTAAGTCAATTGCACCGACTTTACGAATCCATTTTAGAAAAACCTTTAGACAAAAGAAATTTCAGAAGAAAGATTCAAAAATTAGATATAGTCACTTCCATCAAAGAAAAGCAAAGAGGAGTGCCACATAAACCTTCACAGCTTTTCATTTTTAATCAAGAGAAATATCAATTACTTACAGAAACGGGATTTGATAATTTCGGATTTTAAATAGTATTACAATTTAATATTCACTCAAAAGGTATAAATAATAAAGCAATCTTATATTATTATAGCTTTATTGTCATAAACTCATTTATTCTTATATTTTTGTATTGCCTAAATAAAAAAATTATTTAGTGTAACTTTTCAAGTGAGGAGATTGTTTTAACTGTAATTCTAGGTTTTGAAAAAAAATGAATACAATGTCGTAGTGGATTTACACAGCAGAAATTTATTCCGTTTCGCTGTGAACTTCTTACGCAACGAGGCAGATGCCGAGGACATTGTACAAGATGTTTTTGAAAAACTTTGGTTAAACAGAGAAAAAGTGGAATTGGAAAAAGCAAAAAGCTGGTTATTTACTTGTGCAAACAATGCAATGTTGAACTTCATCAAGAAGCGCTCCCGTATTGATTACAGATGCGCATCAAGTTTACCAGAAAACGGCAGCTCATTTACTCATGCTTTCGAATCAAAGCAAGTAATAGACAGAGCGGTAAGTATTTTACCTCCAATCCAAAAAAGCATTATTTTATTAAGAGATTTGGAAGGCTATGCCTACAATGAAATTGGAGCCATGCTTCAATTGTCAGAATCTCAAGTAAAAGTGTATCTGTTTAGGGCCAGGATGAAAATTAAAAAGCAGTTAAAAGGATCAAGACAACTCGCGTGATAGCTCCCAATAAAGAAAATATCGACCGTTGGTTATTTGATTGGAAAGAAGGAAACTTAAGTCCAAAGCAAGAATATATGCTTGAAGATTTTTTGTTACTTCACCCTGAATTGGAGTTGGACGCAGATGCTTGGGATCAAGTTCAAGTAAGTTCAATTTTACATGCTGACTTTAATCCATCTACTTTATACAAAAAGAAAAAAAGATTCGCGGCTTATTATTGGTATTCAGGTGCTTTGGCATTAATAGTAGTCACCTTTGGATTGTTTATGTTCTCTGATCAATCTAATAGCGGAAATAAATCTTCCAAATTAATTTCTCCAATTAATAAGAGTGTAAATTCAACTAAAGCAACAAAAACATTTCAAGGAAATAACATTAGCATTTATACTAATTCCAACCTTTTAGGCGCATCTTCGTACGCGACAACAGTAAATGGAAATAATTTAGTGTTAGACAGAAGCAAATTAGACTTACGAATCAAAGAATCCTTAATGAATTCAATTGAAAATGTATCCTCTACTCCTACCGAGAAGTTTGCAAATGATCTATTCTTGCAACCGTTGAACATTGTTAATTACTTGAAGTCAACTGAAATTTTCACACCATTATCTTCAATTGAATCACTGGACAATGAAACCGAAAACATAAAAGAAAATAAAAAGTTGAATCTCCCTTCTATTCATCTATCCCAAAATTCTTCATTGTCCAAATGGTTATCAAAGGATATTAGCAATACAGACCGAAAAGAAAGGTTATACATCGTTCCTGAAAAATCCAATATCGATTTAAATAGTTCGTTTGTAGGATCACTATCTCAGTTCAAGTTTCAATCCATGTCTAGCATTCGTTATTTAAATTCAACAGGGCAACAAAAAATTAATCAACAGATTTCTTTTGACTCCTATTCAAGATCGTCCAAGGCAGGATTTGGTTTGGTTAGTAATTACAGTCATTTCGGAAATGGAGTGATTCAAGATTTCAACACAAGTGTAATTTTCTCTCCTAAAATTGCAATCAATAGATTCATCACTATTGCCCCATCTGTTAAATACACCATGGGGAAAAAGAAATTAGACAATCAAAAAATTATTAATAATTCACTAGTTGAATTCGAAACCAATCGAGTAGATACTTTTTCTTATGATATGAATAGCTCCATTGGTAAAAATTTATGGTACAGAGATTTAAGCTCAGGACTCGTTATTAATGCTGGACCAATATATATTGGAGCTCAAGTCAATAACATTTTAAAGCATCAAGACAATATTTACACCAACGACTACAGTAATATTAATAGAGCTGACCGAAGCTATTCTCTAATAGCGGGAACAGACTTTGTTTCTAAAAATCAAAAATTTGCTGCCTCACCTTATCTATACTATGAGAAAGGAAAAAACAGAGAAATAATTAATTATGGTTTAAACATTCAGGTGAAGTCCTTTACAATTGGTGGATCTTATCAACAAAATGGTGCGATGAGTGCCATGATCGGATTACACACGAATCGCTTATCCCTACTAGGACAAAGTACTTATACTACCAGTTCATTTAACAATCAGAAAAATTTTATTCACCAATTAACACTTAGAATTAATTCTAATATTAGCAGAAAAGCAAGACGTTATTTATATTTGTAATTATGAAAATTAAAAATGCACTAGTTTCTTTAGGAATTTTATTGAGTACGCAGGTTTTTGCGCAAGACCCAACATTCACTCAATTCTATTCCAATCCAATCTATTTAAACCCTGCTCTAGCGGGCTCAATAGGTTGTCCTCGTGTCGCTATGAACTATAGAAATGAATGGCCACAATTGACTGGTAACTATGTTACTTACAGCATGGCTTATGATTCTTATGTAAAGAGCATTTCAGGAGGTTTAGGTCTTATTGCTACCCATGATGTTCAAGCAAGGGGAACTATTTCTACAACCATGGTTGGGGGAATCTATTCTTATAATCTAAAAGTTAATAGAAAATTCTCCATTATGTTTGGCGCAAGAGCTGCTTACTATCAAAAATATTTAGACTGGAGCAAATTAACCTTCGGAGACATGATTGATCCTCGTCGCGGGTTTATCTACCAAACTGGAGATGTACCAAGAGGAACAGGAAGAAGAGGTTTCTTTGATGCTTCTGCAGGAATGGTTGCTTACACTAAAAATTTCTATGCAGGTTTAGCAGTACACCATTTGAACAGACCTGATGAATCTATGATTTTAGGTCAATCAAGATTACCTATGCGTTTTACTGCTCATGCTGGTGCCAATATCAAGATTGGTAATAAAGGAAGATACTCTAATAATACTTCTTTGATGCCTAACATTATTTATCAATATCAAAATGGTTTCCAAGAATTAAGTATTGGAACTTACCTAAAATATGAAAACTTTACAGTTGGTGCTTGGTACAGAAACAAAGATGCCTTTATTTTAAGTTTTGGTGTAAATACAGACAACTTTAGAGTTGGATATAGCTACGACATTACAGTTTCTAAATTAGGTCAAGGTGTTTCTGGAGGTTCTCATGAAGTATCCTTAGGATTCAATCTTAAATGCAAGAAGAAACCAAGAGACTTTAGAAAAATATCTTGTCCATCTTTCTAATAAGATAACTCTTCGCCGCTGTAAACTTTTTTTCCTTTGATAAAGGTAAAGAAAGAAAAATTGTCGGAAAATTCACTTTGTTCAACCAGAGGTTTTTTAAGCACTACAAAAGTTGCTTCCTTACCTATTTCGATACTTCCTCGTTTATTTTCATCAAAAGCTGCGAAACACGGCCATATCGTCATTCCTTTTAAAGATTGTTCGAAACTAAGTGATTGATTGATCTCAAAACCATTCATTGGAAGATTGTCCTTCCCTTTTCTTTGATTTGCTGCAAACAAGGTTAAGAATGGATTTAAAGAGGCAATAGGAAAATCAGTACCGAGTGCCAGCATGCCAAATTGTTCTAGAAGACTTCTGTAGGCGTATGCTCCATTGAGTCTTTTTTTACCCAATCTTTTTTCAGCCCATTTAGAATCATCAATTGCATGAATCGGTTGAACCGATGGAAAAATTGCATATTGTGAAAACAATAAGAAATCTTTTGGATCAATTACTTGAGCGTGTTCAATTCTCCAACGGTGATCTTTTTTGCCCTCATATACATTTTTATATAAGTTCAATACCAAAGCATTGGCTGAATCGCCTATACAATGTGCATTTAATTGATAATTCAGTTGAATACATAAACTTGATAAATCTTGCATTTCCTTTAAGGAACTGATCTGAACTCCTCTATGATTCAATTGATCTTCATAGTCATGCTTCAGAAGTGCGCCTCTAGAACCTAAAGCTCCATCAACAAACATCTTAAAACTTCGAATGGTTAAATTTTTATGATGATATATTCCGTGTTTGACTGCGAAGTCTCTGTTATTTTTAGCATCTAATAACATGGCATAAACATTCAATTTTAGAGATTCTTGATCCACTAAATCTTGCAGTACTTTTATTTCGTCATAAGAAATTCCAGCTTCATGAACCCCAGTAACGCCATAAGCTAGCAACTCTTCTTGAATTTCTAAAATGGCTTTTTTAATTTCATTTGGATTATTTTTTGGTAAATACGGATCCACCAAATTCATCGCATTATCAATTAAAATACCCGAGGGAATGTCATTTTCATAAACTATCTTCCCGCCATCAATTGTTGTAGGTAGGTTTTTTATTTTTTTTAATAAACAATCATTCACTAAAGCGGCATGTCCATCTACTCGATACAAGCAAACAGGTGTTGATGGAAAAAGAGCATTTAATTTTTTGTTATTAGGCAAATCATTTTCACCCCAGAGTGATTGATCCCATCCTGCGCCGACAATAAACTTCTTATTTCCATTTTCTTGATATTTTTCAGCTCTAACTAAAAGTTCCTCATAGGATTTGCAAGAATTTAGATCAAGTCTCAATTTTTGCTTTGCGTAATACAACATATGACCATGTGCATCGGTGATACCTGGCAAAACATCTTTTCCAGCACAATCTATAAATTCATCTGCTTGATATTTATTCATGATCTGTCTATCGGGACCGGTCTCTATAATTTTACCATTTTTTATGGCCATAGCCTGAACGATATGGTTTCCATCGTCTAAACAATGAATTCTGGCATTATGCAGCACTAAATCAACCTTTTTGCCTTTCATACAAGAAGGTAATAGCACAAGAGAAAATAAAATAAATGTAATTGCGAAAAATTTCATGAGAAAAATTTAGAATGGATAACCAATACCAAATTGAATTGACGGCAAGAATGGTTTGGGAAGATATGCTAGTGCTCTAGCACGCTTTTGCGCAGCGGTTTGCCAAGATAAACCATAATAGGCGATTCCATCAGCATAGTAAGGCTCTCTACTTTGAAAAATCCATCTCGCTTGATCTGGCAAAGCAGGATTGTAAATAGGAAGACCTAAATCAAGACGGATGATAAAAAAGTCCAAATCTAGTCTTATTCCTGTGCCTATAGCAACAGCAATTTGCTTGTACCAATTATTGCCGAACTTGGCACCTGGACGGGCGGCATCATCATTATAGGTCCAAATGTTTCCAAAGTCTGAGAAAAAAGCTCCTTTTAACATACTTCCCATAGAAAATCGATATTCCAAAGATCCACCAATTCTGATATCTCCGATTTGCGCTGCGGTACTTGTTGAATCTAAATAATATTTATACGACCCTGGACCTAATGAGCGAGCCTTCCACCCTCTATTGTCATTGGAGCCACCAGCAAAAAAACTATAATCATATGGCATTGCTGTCTTAGAGTTGCCGAAAGGAATTCCAAATCCTGCTTGTAATTTAAGATTCATTGAAGATTTCGGGTTGAAATTTCTAGCTAGAATATATTGATTATCATTTCTAAAAAACTGAGAGTATCCAAGACCAAAAATTTCATATTGACCATTTGCTAGCGTATCTTGATATTTTTGAAATTTAGAAAGTAAATTTCCAGAGGTTTCTATGGACGATGTAAAATATATTTGGGCATTTAAAAACTTATGCTTTAAAAGAGTCTTTTTAGTACCGCCGAATTCTTTATCCTTATTATTATATTCAAAAGAAAATTTAAAATCTTCCCATATAAATTGATTACTGTATGAGTTTTTCAAAAACAAATCATTAAGCGCATTGATCTGACTTTGAAATTCAGGACTATTATTAATAGCAACATATTTAATAACAGAAGCAAATGGAAGACCGAGTTGAAAAATTTGAGTTTTAGAAACTAAGAACTTCCAATTATAATTCATTTGGAATACATTTCGATCAAAAATTGCTCTTTTTTCATAATTATAACCAACAGAAATTAGCGTTCTAGGTTTTTGTCTTTTAGAAAAAAGTGTAACCTTAGTTGGAAATAATCCTGGGATGTCTAGTTTTACACTTGGGCCAAATTCAAATGTATTGAAAGAAGTTCCATTTCTTGATCCATCAGCAAATACAGCAGGTTGAGATTCGAAACCTCCACCAAGTGTCAAGGTTAACTTCTCCGCACCACCAAACAAATTCTTATTGGTATATTTTATGGAAGCTGCTGTACCCAGTAAACCAAAAGAAGAGGTAAATTTAGGATCAAAAGAGAAAGATTGTTTTTTCGCTGGCGTCAAAAAATAATGAACATCTAAAGCATGTCCAGGGAGTTCTATTATCTGGGGCTTAATCGTACTAAAAACTCCCAATTGATTTAAGCTACGATAGGATCTTTCTAAATAATCTTCTTTATAAATATTAGTCATTTCTAGATAATTCTGTAACTCCAGTATATCAGCTGAAACGGTAGGCTGCTTTCCATTAAAATGAATGTAAACCATTCTTTCAGGATTTAAACTATCCTTTACTAGGATATTTTTTTCTTCTCTTTTCTTTTTTGTGAAAAAGATTTCTTTGTAAAATAAAATATTTTTAGTTTTCAAAAATTGATTGTCTATTGAATCTTTAATCTCCAAGGAAGGATTGCCTAGATAAGTGGTGAATGGGATTTTCAACATAGAGGTATCTGATAGATGATAATGTACCTCATGAATCTTTGCTGGAGCTTGCGAAACCGCAACTAAACTATCCTTGTTGACAGTGCTTGGAATCATCCTAGGGCCCAAAATAATCCCTAAGATAACTTTTTTTGTTGTTTTATTAGTGTCCACTGACATGGTGATGTTGGTTGCGTTAAAACCATACAATGCTTCATTGCGCATGAATTTGGCAACATCTTCTCTGTAAGCTGAAAGGTAATCTAGATCAAACAATTGACCCTTCAGAGGCTCCACTCCCATAGACTCCTTGTTTTTCTTAAAGAACTTATTATAAGCGCTTATAACACTTGAATTACCACATTTAACAAATACGGAATCAATTATATAGGGCTGACCTGTATAAATTGAATAAACAGCTGTAGCGGTCTTTTTTCTTTTGAAGAGTATTTCACCTTTCACCTCTCCGTAATAATAACCTTTCCGCTTGAGAAATAAACTCATTTGCTCTTTTGACTTCTCAAATAAAATACTATCAAAAACAATTGGCTTTTGGCCATATTTATATTTCAACCATTCCCTTAAAAATAAACGAGAATCTTCTAGTGTTTGAAGAGGAATTATTTTCTCAGTATAATATTCTTTATG
Organism: Flavobacteriales bacterium; assembly: GCA_947488235.1. Taxonomy (GTDB): domain Bacteria; phylum Bacteroidota; class Bacteroidia; order Flavobacteriales_D; family Crocinitomicaceae; genus UBA952. The sequence continues at coordinate 38,467 of CANLAQ010000001.1, forward strand.
TTTTTTTTGAGCTCGCAGAATTTTTTTGGAATTGATGCGATTCATTTTTGCAATCTTTCGATCATTATTAGCTTTTATTTCAGAATTTAATCGAATTCTTTTCCTTGAAACCTTAGCAGAATCAATAGCATTAAAGATAAATAGTTTAATCGGAATTGTAAGTGTTTTTTGATTGGGTTGCTGGCGTATTACATAAGAAAGATCTGCAGTAGAAAGTGTTGTGTTATTATCTGAAATAGCAACCACATTTTTTTTTAATAGAAATTCACCTTGTGGAACATTCTTTGTCAGATGACAAGCTGATAAAAATATCAGGAAGAAAGGTAAAAAAATAAGCTTATTCAAAAAGTTCATGTTAGTTTTACAAAAATAACAATATTGACGGAGTGGAAAAACTTTCAATAAACAAGATAAAATGGTTGCGCAATCTTCATTCTAAGAAATTTAGAGCATCTGAAGGCTTTTTCATTGTGGAAGGCGAAAAAATGATTGCGGAATTAATTTTAAATCAAGCAGGTGATATTCATTGTTTAGTGCTGACGGATAAGTTCTCTCATGTCAAAATAGAAGATTCGAATATAGAGTCTTTTCAAGCTAGTGAAAGCGAATTTGAACGCGTCTCTACTTTAAAAAATCCACAGGGTATACTCGCAGTTGTTAAACAAAGTGCTATCAAAGCCAAGCCTTTTGATTTAAAGAAAAACATCTTAATCTTAGATGGAATTCAAGATCCTGGAAATTTAGGAACCATTATACGAAGTGCTGATTGGTTTGGCATTGATCAAATATTTTGTAGTTCAGATACTGTTGAAATTTACAATCCAAAAGTTATTCAATCCAGTATGGGTAGTGTTTTTAGAATAAATATAAATTATGGTTCTATTGCTGAATTTATCGCTGCAACTACCCTACCCGTTTTTGGAGCACTACTCAGTGGGGCTTCTTGTTTTGAAACAAAAATTCCTACACCTGGAATTCTAATTATTGGTAATGAAGGTAATGGTATCAGTCCGAGTGTTTCCAAATTAATCACCCATCCAATTACCATTCCTAAAATTGGGGACGCAGAATCATTAAATGCAGGAGTAGCTTGTGGGATTTTATTGTCTATTTGGCGTAAATAAATAATTTACTATCCATCTAAATCAGCTCACTTATTTTTGACAAGAATAATTTTTCTTACAAAAGCACCAACACTTCTAATTTATTAGGAAAAAGAGCGTACTTTTGCAATCTAATTTTTTTTAGCGCACATGCTTGATACCGATTTATACGAAGCCAAAAAACTATATCCATTTCAAGAAAAAACTGTTGAAAATGTATTAGGTGAACTTCGAGACAACGGCAATAAATTCAACCTACTATACCAACTACCAACTGGAGGAGGTAAGACCGTGATATTTTCTGCAATTGCTAAAAAATTCATTGAAGAATGGGGTCAGAAAGTATTGATCCTTACCCACAGAATTGAATTGTCTGTTCAAACCTCTCGCCAACTTCAGGCGATTGATGTGAATAATAAAATTATAAATTCAGAAGTTAAAACATTACCAGATCAAGGAGAATACAATTGTTTTATTGCAATGGTTGAAACCCTAAACAATAGACTTCTAGACGACAAAGATTTCATTAAGAATATTGGATTGGTAATAGTCGATGAAGCGCATTACAATAGCTTTAGAAAGATTTTTCAATATTACGAAAACGCCAACATTCTGGGTGTCACCGCTACACCTTTGAGCAGTAATCGTGCATTACCTTTGAAGGACAATTACAATAAACTCATCACTGGAGAAAGTATTTCCGGACTAATCGAAAGTGGTTATTTGTCTGATGCTGACACTTATAATTACGATGTCAATTTACATGGATTAAAAATTGGAACTAATGGTGATTTTACCGTAAGCAGTTCTGATGTATTGTATAGTAATTTCTTTATGCAAGAAAAATTAATTTTCGCATACGAAGAAGTTGCCTTAGGTCAAAAAACATTGATTTTTAATGCAGGAATTGAAACCTCGATGCGTGTATATGAATCATTCAAAAAACTCAAGCACAATGTCCGACATTTAGATTCCACTTTTAGCGACAAGGACAGAAAAGATATCTTAACTTGGTTTAGAACCACACCGGACGCTATATTGACCTCTGTTGGCATCTTGACTACAGGATTTGACGAACCAACTGTTAAAACAATCATCTTAAATCGTGCAACAAGATCTTTAACCTTATATCACCAAATGATAGGTCGTGGATCGAGAAGATTGCCCAATAAAAATCGATTCCAAATTGTAGATTTAGGAAATAATGTGCGTCGCTTTGGATTGTGGCAAGATTTTATAAATTGGCATGATGCATTTCGTTTTCCAGATAGATTCTTAGAATCACGCGTTTCTGAGTTAGAAGACATGGAATTTGAGGTGGAGTATGAATTTCCAAAAGGATATGATAAAATGGTGAACACTCAAATCCTAGAGAGTTACAGCATTAAGGATGATTATTACGAATGCTTAGATAGAGGTGATAAAGGTAAAAAAGCAGTCGACAATTCTTTAGAAAATCATTTTCAATCGATTATTTCTCATGCAAAGAATTTAGAACATGCTTTAGGTTTAGTTGATTTACTGCAAGACCATATAGAACACAGATTGAAAAATTATACTCGATGCATTGCAAAATCGACAGATAATTATCTTAAGTATCTAGTGGAGACCTATAATCGTCAATTAGGACAAAAACTACGCGCTAACATAGAAGATTAGGAATATTTCTTAAATTAGTAGCATGAAAACCCTACGCATTATATTCATATTTATTTTTCTATTAAATCATGGGGTAACTTGGTCTCAAAAGAATTCAATGCGTGCCTACATGGACACCAAGCAATTTTATCATCCAAGTGCAGGGAATTATATTGAAATACACTTGCAATTTGTTGGATATAGTATTACTCATGAATCAGTCACTGGAGGATTACAATCAAGGGTTGCGGTTAAATATGAATTAATTTCAACGAGTAGCGACACCATCAGAGATGCTTACCTACTAACATCACCCCTATACAAGGACAGTATTATTGATGATTTTTATGACATTCGTCGTCTTGCTATAAAGCCTGGAAAATATTTAATGAAAATTGAGTTAGAAGATGTTCTATCCAAGAATGAGCCCATTAGGGCGCAACAAGAAATTAACATCGAAGACTTCGGATCACAAGCTTCTATATCTGACATTGAAATTGCTGAATACGCCTATCCCGACACCAATGTTAGTCCTTTTCAAAAATCAGGATATTATCTGATACCGAGAATTTCAAATTTCTATCCATCACAACTTAATAAAATCCCAGCTTATTTTGAAATATACAATTTATCGAGTGCTAAAGATTCCATTGTAGGGGTGAAACAATCTATTGTTAACGCAGAGACGGGTGCAGTTTTGGAAGATTTCGAATCCTTTAATAGATTAAAACCTACCTCTGTTACCCCCATGTTCAAATCCATTGACATTACTTATTTACCTTCGGGGAAATATGCTTTAAATTATACTTTGCTCAACAAAAACATGGAGGATGTCAGTATGCAAAGTTATATTTTTGAGCGCAGCAACGAATTTACAGACAGTATTCATATGGATGATCTTGTTTTAGATCCAGCATTTCAAGCATCTATAACTGAAGACAGTGTTTCTTTTTATCTTGAATCCTTATTACCGATATCCAAACCTGCTGAGATTAAAAATATTATTCTTTCTTTAAAAGAAAAAAATTCGGCTCAGATGAGAAAACATATTCAGGCGTATTGGAAAAAAGTGTCCCCTGCGCAATCGTATGATGCTTGGTTGAAATATAAAGGTCAAGTACAACTGATCGAAAAATTATATTCTAGTAATTTTCAAAATGGTTATGAAACAGATCGAGGTCGTGTGTACTTAAAATATGGAGCTCCTAGTACGATTAACGCTAGAGAAACATCTCCTAGTGAATACCCATATGAAATCTGGGTATATGATAAGATAGGAGTTTTTAGCAATAAGCGCTTTGTATTCTACAATCCCGACTTGGTTAATAATGCCTATCGCTTGCTGCATTCAGATATGTTAGGGGAGCTGAAAAACCCGGCTTGGCAACAAATATTGGTTAAACGAAATACCAATAATGGAACCGTAGACGATCCGAACCAATACAATCAAAAGGCATGGGGTTCCAATAGTTATGATCTTTTTCGTCAGTATTAAAGATGAAAGCATCATTAGCCATTGTCTTATTGAACTATAACGGTGAAAAACACCTTGCTACCTTTCTTCCTGATCTGGTAAAATATGCTGATGGTCATTCAATTATTATTATAGATAATTGTTCAACAGACACCTCCATCAACTTCATTCAAAATAATTATCCAAAGATAGAATTACATATACTTGAAAGAAATTTTGGGTTTTCAGCCGGATACAATGAGGGATTAGCATTAATTAAAGATCGATTCGAGCATTATTTATTATTAAATACGGATGTTGCCGTAAGTGAGTATTTCACTAAGCCTTTACTTGCTCAGATGCTTAATGAGAATACAGCAGCCTGTCAACCTAAAATATTATCCTACACCAAACCCACCCATTTTGAACATGCAGGTGCCGCTGGTGGATTTTTAGACATCAATTCTTATCCATTTTGCAGAGGAAGAATAATGGATCAATGTGAAGAAGATAAGGGTCAGTATGACGCTATCATCCCTATCCAATGGGCCTCTGGAGCAGCTTTACTCATAAGAGCAGATCTTTTTCATGAAATTGACGGATTTGACGCTGACTTTTTTGCTCACATGGAAGAAATTGATTTGTGTTGGAGGATTCGAAATTTAGGATATGAAATCGTATGTGTTCCAGAATCTGTGGTTTATCATTTAGGTGGCGGAACCATGCCCTACGATGCTCCATTGAAATTATTTTTAAATTTTAGGAATAACTTATTGATGATTTTAAAAAATCATTATGGATTTTGGGGTCCAAGAATTTTTATTCGTATGTGCCTAGATGGTATAGCAGGAATACATTTTGTTTTCAAAGGAAAGTTTTCTAGTTGTTGGATGGTATTCTTAGCGCACATGTCATTTTACAGACATTTTAAAGGAACACTTTCTAAAAGAAAAACGATCAAAAGAATGCCTGTTTCAGAAACCATTTATAAAGGCAATATACTTTATGATTATTACATAAAAGGAAATAAATCCTATTCGAAACTCAATAAAAGACTCTTTTGAAACCTCTTGAAATTTTAGTTACTGCATTTTTACTTTTTAGCTTTTTGGGTAATGCGCAAAAGGATATCACCACCTTGCAGCGCAATAGTGATGCAGCCCAAAATATTTTCACCGAAAAGCAAGGTACTAACACCTCCCCTAGTCTATATGTAAATCCATTTATTGGTACCGGTGGACATGGTCACACTTACCCAGGTGCAACGGTTCCTTTTGGAATGATTCAAATAAGTCCAGACACAAGATTTGATGGTTGGGATGGTTGTTCAGGGTATCATTATTCAGATTCTATAATTTACGGATTTAGTCATACCCATTTGAGTGGAACAGGAGTTCCAGATTATGGAGATGTCTTAATTTGCCCACAAAGTGGAAAAGCAAAAACGCAAGCAGGCTATTTAGTTAAAGGAGGATACGGATCTACTTTCAGTCATAAAAAAGAAACGGCTACAGTTGGATATTATGAAGTTTATTTAGAAGAAGATCAAATCAATGTGAAATTATGTGCTAGCGAAAGATCAGGAATACATCAATATACTTTTGAAAAGAAAGAAGGTGAAAAACACATTCTAATTGATCTAGATCATAGAGATATGTTGCTTTCTTCGGAACTGAATTTAATCGATAAAAATACGATTAGTGGCTACAGAGTTTCTTCCGCTTGGGCAAAAGAACAACACCTGTACTTTTATTTAAAATTAGATACACCTTATAAAAAATCTAAAATAATTTCTAAAAATGGACAACATAAATTATTACTCACATTTCCAGAAGACACTAAGAGCCTAACTTTAAAAATTGGTATTTCGGCAGTGAACGAAAAAGGTGCCGCAACGAATCTTAATGCTGAAATTCCAGGTTGGAGCATTCAAGAATTAAGAGCTGAAAGTGTAAAGAAATGGAATTCTGAATTGAATAAAATTCAAATTGAAGATGAGAATGCAACCAATAAAAGCATCTTTTACACAGCGCTGTATCATACTTTAATAGCTCCAAATTTATTTTCAGATGTAGATGGATTGTATCGAGGAAGAGATCAGAAAATTCATCAGCTTAAATCAACAAAAGACAAACAATACACCGTTTTTTCACTTTGGGACACCTATCGAGCGACACACCCACTCTACACCATTATCCAACAAGAAAAAACAAACCAATTCATTAATACATTTTTACGACAATTTGATGAGGGAGGAGATTTACCCGTTTGGGAATTAGCGGGAAATGAAACAGAATGTATGATTGCTTACCATAGTGTTTCTGTTATAGCTGATGCCTACCTCAAAGGAATCAATGGCTTTAGTTCTAAAAAGGCTTTAGATGCAATGGTTTTTACAGCCAAAATTAACGAACTGGCCAAAAAGCAATATGCAGAACAAGGATTCATTAGTTCCGATCAAGAACCAGAATCCGTGTCAAAAACATTAGAATATGCCTATGATGATTTTTGTATTAGCGCTATGGCAAAAGCAATGGGTGATGAATTGATTGCTAATGAATTTGAGAAGCGCAGCTATAATTTCCTAAATATTCACGATCCTTCCACAGGATTTATGAGAGCAAAAAGAGGCGCTCAGTGGTACGATCCTTTTAATCCGTCAGAAGTTAACTTTAATTATACAGAAGCCAACAGTTGGCAATATTCTTTATATGCTCCACAGCATATTGAGACCTTAACTCAATTATTAGGAGGGAAAGATAAATTAGAAGTTTGGTTGGACAGTTTATTTCTAAGTACGACAAAATTAGACGGACGAGAACAAGCTGACATAACAGGACTCATTGGACAATACGCGCATGGAAATGAACCTTCACATCACATGGCCTATTTGTATAATTATACCAACAATCCATCAAAAACGCAGTTTTTTGTTGATAGCATTCAGCGCAGCATGTATAGTAATCAAGCAGATGGATTATCTGGAAATGAAGATTGCGGTCAAATGAGCGCCTGGTATGTGATGAGCGCTCTTGGGTTTTATCCTGTTACTCCTGGAATTCCTAGTTATCAAATTGGCCGACCTTTATTTAATAAAGCAGTAATTAATTTAGAAAACGGAAATAAGTTTGAAATTACAACAAAGAATAACAATGTAAAAAATAAGTATATCGATCATATAGAATTGAACAATGAAATCTTCAGAGGAACAAGTTTAAGCCATGAAAGCATTATGAAAGGTGGATCTTTGGTGTTTTATATGACCGATAAAGAACCATTAAGGACCCTACTTGATAAAAATATTCGTCCAACAATTGAGGTGCCTTTAAATTTCACCCCGGTACCCTTTATTACTTCTTCGGAGCGTATTTTCGAAGATAGTTTGTCTATTTCCTTTGGAAGTATTCAAATGATACATCCTTGTGATAGTTTAATTTGTTATTATAGAATCAATAATTCAAATTGGAAAAGGCAACATGAGAATTTAATAATCAAAGAAAGTTCAACACTCGAGATTAAGAATATCAAATACATTCATTCACCGGAACAAAAAGAATTTATTAAAACAGCTATTGTTGAAAGTGCATTAGTAAGCAGTTCCTTCATTAAGAGAGATAAAGGCATTACACTGCAATTGAAAACCCCTTATTCTCCGCAGTATGCAGCAGCTGGACCAAACACCCTCATAGATGGAATCACAGGGAGTAGTGAATTTAGAACTGGTGATTGGCAAGGTTATTACGATAAAGATGTGGTTGCAATCATACAATTTGATTCTCTTCGAACTTATTCCAAAATCGGTGTTTCCTACATCCGCGATCAGAGATCATGGATTTTTTATCCAGAGAGCATTCAAATTGAAGTGAGTTCTGATGGAATAGAATACGAACCATTAAAATTATTGACCATTGAACCTTCAAAAATTTCAGACCAAAACCCAATAGTAGCAAAGAGCATTACAAAAGCTCCAAATTTCCCAATTAAAAGCATTCGCTATACCATAAAAAATAGCGGAAATTGTCCCGACTGGCATTTAGGAAAGGGTTACCCTACTTGGTTGTTTATAGATGAATTGATTTTAGAGAAATAAACTTCTAAGAAAATTAATCTGCCCAAATCTTAGAGGTGGAAGCATTGTGACAGCTATTACATTTCCCTGAAGATAAACTACTAGACATGGATTGTTGTGTACCTGTAGGACCAGTAACTCTAGGGAATAATCCAGCAACATTCATATCTGCAGTGGTATAAAAATTACCTTTTGAATCAATTTGCACTGTATACTTTAATTGTCCGGATCCATTAGCTTGCGTGAAAAACTCAACCTTACCGCTTCCAACTGTTGAAGTTAAAGCACTATTATAAACCGTTCCTGCTACCGTAAAACAACCAGATCCTTCTCCTCCACTAGTATGACAAGTCATACAATTCTGACCTTGATTGTGGCTATCAGATCCCCCAGACACACCGATATTTACTGTCCCGCAGTCTTTTGGTTTCTTACAGGAGAAAAAAGAAATAGATAGAATCGTTAAAACAAAAGTAATCCCAATTAATCTCTGAACATTCAATTTAGTCTTCATTTTCATTCATTTTTACAAATAGTGACAACAACTCAAATACTCCTTTAACAAGCACTTGATCGTTAGGTTTTAATTTTTCATTTAAAAACTCAATAGCAGCTTTCTGATCAAACTCCCTTTTATTTCTTACAAAGATAGCTGATTTATTACCCAGAGGCGACATAGATTCTGTTGGAACTGTTTTGTAAAACTTAGCATTAGCTTTTTTTTTCAGCCATAAATTAGTAACCTGGCGTTTGAATTTGATAAGGACCTTCAATGTGGCACAGAAGTTTAATCGTTCTATCCTTGGATATTTCACGACCTATAAAGAATACACTTACTTCAATAGTTTGTGAATTATTAACTAAAGTCAATTTAACTTTTTGACCCATTTGCTTGTTTAATGTACTTTTCAATACAGTATCGGCAGGAAATATAAAATTATTTTAACTGCTATATTATTGTTAATGTTTATTTTTGATGAAAGCCTTTACCATGAAAAAAAGTATATTTTTTACTGCATTAATTTTATTAATTACCAGTTCAATTAGTGCTCAAAATGAAAATAGCACCCAATGTTCCAAAAGAAATAAACATACAAATTCCTTTAAAAGCGCAACGCTTAGTGTAGCTCAGATAGCACAAACTGAAAAATACGATGTGAATTTTTATTCTTTAGATTTAAGTCTAACCAATATCTCTACCAACATCTCTGGAACTGGAAGATTTGATGCCACCAGTAATCAATTCTTAGACACCATCCTATATGAACTATACCCGAGTTTAGTCATTAGTGATGTTAAAATAAATGGAATGTCTGTGCCTTTCGTCAGGACACTCACAGCTGTTAAAGTAGCTATTAATATTCCTGCTAATGTTTCTTTTTCTGTCAGCACTGCCTATAGCGGAACTCCTCCAACTGCTGTAACCAATCCACTTGGAGGCGGAGGTATCACTTATGACACTTCACCAAGTTGGGGAAACCATGTGGTATGGACTTTATCAGAACCCTTTTCGGCCTATGAATGGTTTCCTTGTAAACAGAGTTTAACAGATAAGGCAGACTCTTGTGAAGTTAAAATAACGGTACCTGACACCTGTAAAGCAGGTTCAAATGGAATATTAGAACAAATCATACCCCTTGGTAATGGATTTACGAGATACGAATGGAAGCACCGACATGCAATTGACTATTATTTAATTTCATTATCAGTTGCCAAATACATTGATTACACCATTTATGCAAATCCTGTGGGCGCCCCAAATCCAATCATGATTCAAAATTACATTTATGACAATCCTGCAACCTTACCTAATTTTCAAGCTGATATAGATGAAACAGCTGCATTTATAGAGTTGTTTTATTCACTCTATGGTCCGTATCCATTTGAAGATGAAAAATATGGACATTGCATGGCTCCTATTTCTGGAGGAATGGAACATCAAACAATGACTACACAAGGATTTTTTAATAACACCCTTACCGCCCATGAATTGGCGCACCAATGGTTTGGAGATAATGTAACTTGTAAGTCATGGTGCGATATCTGGGTAAATGAAGGCTTTGCTTCCTATTCTGAATATTTAATGTTAGAAAATTTATATGCAGGACAAGAAGTACAATCGATGCTAGATGTTCATGACAATGTAATGACTCAAAATGGTGGAAGCGTATGGGTTTTGGACAGTTTAAATGAAAATAGAATTTTTAGCGGTCGCCTAACCTATGACAAAGGTTCCGCAATTATTCATACCATCAGATACATGGTCAATAACGATAGTTTGTTTTTTGCCACACTACGCGACTTTCAAAATACTTATGCCAATTCAACTGCTTACGGAATAGACATTCGAAATATGTTTCAAAGTGCTACTGGAATTGATTTTACTCCATTTTTCGAACAATGGTATTTTGGTGAAGGTTACCCTACCTACTCTGTTAAATGGGAACAAGCTGGCTTAGATGCCTTAGTACAAATCAACCACAGTACATCGAAACCTGGAGTTACGCCTACCTTTACCAATCCAATCAGTTTAAGATTCTTGAGACAAGGAATGCAGGACACTACCATTACCTTTGACATCAACAGCAATAGCGACAACTTTTACATTAGTAATCTTGGTCCTATCGGAAATATGATCTATGTAGATCCAGCCAACTGGGTAATAAACAAAGTAGGAACTGTCGTAGAAGACAACTCACTTTCCATTCAAGAGAACGAAACTTTAGAATCTATTCAAGTGGTGCCAAATCCAAACAATGGTCATTTTAAACTTGTTGGATTGAAGGAAGATTCACATTTAGAAATCTATTCTATGAATGGTTTGGTGGTTAAGGAGATGAATTTATCACCTTCTCAAAACATTGATATCAGTTCATTGCCACAGGGAACCTATTTATTGTCAATTAGCAATTCAAAGGGAAACAAAACATTAAGATTAGTTACACAAAAGTAAAAAGCTAGTAACAGTTTCGGGTTTGGTTTTTTAACACTGTTATTTTTTGTTGACTTGCCATCAAAATTGTCAGTTATGTCCGCTAATATTATGTTCCATTTTTTGTCCCATACCACCTGATAGATAACCAGCAACAAGCTCCTCTTTTTTTAGTCCGTTGGAAAAGTAGTCAATACTTATTGAGCAGTCTCCTGTAATATCAACCCAAACAGTTTCGCTTTGTCCGATTTCTAATTTGTCAATATGTCCACCACCACAACCAACAATATTTATATTAGTCAAAGTAGTCTGCGTTGAGTTTGTAAATGTTATTCTCATTGTGTCAAGTAGAATTATTGCAACCCAGCAATAAAATAACATCACTGGAATATTAAGTAACATTATTCCGCAAGTAGTCATTAACCTCTTCCTGTTGTCGACATCTTTAATCGCTTTTAATAAAATTGAAGTTAAAATTCCAATATTTATTAGTCCTGTCAATACGATAAAACCATAACCAACGAAAAGCAATTCAAACGATGAAGAAAGGAAGTAAAGTCCGAAAATAAATGTCCCGAGCAAGAACGAAATTAATGCTGTTTGTAAACCGAGTTTTATGTATCGTTCAGTCTTCATACACTTGAAGTAAATTTTTCGATTGGACTTATTTACCTAATCGAGATTAATAAATTAAAGATTTGAGCTTGCCGTTTTGAACAAAAACAAGATTAATCATGCTGGTAGCAATACCCGCTTGGATCTTTGGTCATCCGTTTACAACGCGCACCTTTTTTAGTTGTTCCCATGCATTGACTTGAAGTTCCAACATTTTTAGACGAATGATGCGAACGACTTCCAGAACTACTTGATGTCCAAGACCAACAGGCAATACAAACCTCTTTTTCTAATGTATTTTCTTCTTTATCAACTAAACCAGGAAAAAAATCAATACCAGTAATGCGCTCTAATTCATCTATCGAGACAACATAACGGGTCAAAGATTCTTTAGAACCTTGATTAGGAAGAATAAAGGCTATCGCTTTTGGATGTTCATGATAGTCGAGGATTACCTTATAATAATATTTTGGAACGCTTACCTGATTGGATCCTATGGTTGGGAGACCTGCACTTAGAACAGGGCCAGTCACCACATAAACAGATTTATAATCTACTGCCCAATCACGAACAAGTTCCTCAAGTTTCTTCCAAATACCCCTATTAAAACTTGGATCTTGAGGACTCATATTACTATAATAAAAAGATTCTTGCATGGTATTGGCAGTGGAGGACATATCGGCAGCAGGAGCCAAATGACCTCGATCATATCCAGATCCTTTATAATCACGATCCGTTGCACTTCCTGTACTTACATTTGGATCAGATTCAAAATCATTAGATCTTTCATACAAACGATTCGTTTCATCAGCTGTTAACTCGTAAGCCACCCAAGCTGCTTGTTCATATGCTTCACTGTAGCGAATAGTATACGCTAAATGCCTGATGATTTGATCCTTTGAATGAATAAGAGGCAATTCCAAATTTTCTTGTGCAACCCTTATAGTATCTTCAAGCGCCACATTGGAAACTATTTGTTCTACTTTTGGCTCAGCTTTTTTTTCTGTTGGAGACAGGATATTTCTTTCTTCCTTAACCTGATGCTTATTGGATAAGACTTTTACTAAAACTCCAAGACAGAGGAAGAAAAAAATTAAAAAAATTATGGAATATTTTTTCATATCAATTGACAATTATTTTTTTGTTTACCATCATACCATTTTTAAATGCGGCGCTTACTAAATAAGTGCCACAAGACCATTGTGATACATCAACAGAAAGGGAATTCGTTAAGGAAATAGTTTGATAATAAAGCTCCTTTCCATTAAGATCAAAAACCTTTAAATAATCTAACGCTTTATCCATTCCAAAGACAACCTTAAAATAAGACTCAGTAGGATTCGGATATATTAAAATTGAATTTTCAGGAATAATAGGATCTTTAGGAAAATTAATCTTCCAAAGAGCACCACCTCTTTCGATGACATACAGATCGTTTCCAAGCAATTCAGCATCTACAGGCAAATAAAATCCAGAAACAACACTTCTTGTTATCATTTCATAGTTATCAATCGAAGTATTATATTCTAATTTCATTTGAATCAAATCGCGAGAAGGGTCAACAAATGGGCAAGGAATACCCCAAGGGGAGATTGGAGAAAATCCAAGACTATCACCCCCGGGCATAAAACTCAAAACAAAACCATCACCTTTATAGGGAAAAGACAAATTACTATCCGCGTCAAAGACCAATCCTAAAGGGGACCGATGCGCGGTGAAAGAACTCACATAAGTTCCATTTTGACTTGCTTGCAGAACGCCTCCGCTTATAGCATCACGATAAAAATCTCCAGCAGAACCTAAATTACGAATAGGCTCCATCCAATTTACATTATTAGGAATTGAGGGAAATCCTGAAGTGTAATTAAACCATCCTGCAGCAACACCACTTCCATTTGGATTTACAAGGGGATCATTGTGATAATCATAGTTGGGATATTGTATAGGATTATCATTTCCACCCATTCTCCATGGAAATCCATAATTCCTACCTTGTCTCAACCAATTCAATTCTTCCGGATCATCTCTTTCACCAGAATTATCAATGGCAAAAAGGGTATCCTTGCTATCCCAAGCCATGTCGTAAGCGTTGCGCGTACCTGATGCAAATAAATAAGGACTATTAACAATAGAAGCTGAATCATTGAGCAATAAAACATTCGAACTGTTTATAGGAAAACGAAAAATACGAGAAGTTAAAGGCACTTCTCGAGTATTTGGCCAAGCACCATTATTATCATCTAATTCACCTAAATGAGTCCGTGCACCGCTACTAACATAAATATGTGCACCACTAGGATCAACTGCAACACCTGTAAAACCATGATCTCCTGTTGGACTAGCAGTTGGATAAGGATCCGTACTCACCATGACTTCCCATGTGCGTTGACCATTAAAGAAAGGAGTTCCTTTGACCACATAGCCAACACCAACGATTGAGGTCCAATTATTACCCGAAAGATACAGAACGCCATCACGAAAACAGAGCCCTTGGAGACAGGTGATGCCATGATCAGCCGAAGTAAATCGAAGAGAATCAGTGGCGCCACCTTGTTCATTTAAAAAAATCTCATAAATATCACCTGTTATTATAGCATAAAAAAGATGACCGCTTACAACATCATAATCTAATTTTGTTGCATAAGGTTTGGGAGTGAAAATTGAATCAACCGATAAATCATTGTATAGAGGAAAAACACGCTGTTGAGCAATAGCAAGAAAATTTAATCCAATAAATGCAATGATTAAAAAATTTCGCATGAACATAAAAATCAATTTATACTACGAATATAGTAAAATGAGATGAGCGAATTGCCACTTAAAATTAAAATAACAAAACTGATTAAAGTTTAATATTGTACTTTTCAATTTTACTAATCAGCGTGTTAATAGCCCATCCAATGGCAATAGACGACTGTCTTTTATTCCCTTTGAAATACTTAAGAACCCTTTCTATATGTTCTTTTTCAACAAAGGAAATATGCATTGGTTTTTCCATTGGACCTTGCGATAATCGTTTTGGTAAAACTTCAGCATTGACTAATTCCTCATTAAAAACATACAATCTTGAGATGATATTTTCTAGTTCCCTAACATTTCCGGGATAAGAATAATTTAATAGCACCTCCAATGCTTCTTTTTCTAAGATTAATTTTTTGGGACGATTTAATTCTTTTTTCTTTTGATTTAAAAAATACTCCATCATCGCTTTTATATCTTGTTTACCCCTTTCGACCAATGATGGTAAATCTAATTCTACTACGGACAAGCGATAATATAAATCCCATCTAAACTTACCTTCCTCACACAACTTCGTTAGACTTTGATTTGTTGCAGCGATGACCCTAACATTTATTTTCTTAGCTTTTCCTCCAAGAGGCATAACCTCTTTTTCTTGCAAGACACGCAATAAAGCTTGTTGCATATAAGGAGAAATATCCCCGATTTCATCTAGAAAAATAGTGCCTTCATTAGCTTCTTCGAATAAACCTGTGGTGTCCTTATCGGCACCCGTAAAGGCGCCTTTTTTATATCCAAACAAGCGAGATTCTAATAATGAATCACTAAATGCAGAGCAATTAACCGTAACATAAGCTTGTTCTGATCTAATTGAATTTTTGTGAATGTATTTAGCTAAATTTTCTTTTCCCGTTCCACTCGCTCCTAAGATTAATACCGTTACTAAATCCGTTTGAGCAACCTTTTCTGCATTGTTATAAATCCACTTTATTTGAGGCGTTATAAAATAATCATCAGACACATTGCTTCTTTTAACTTGCTCTTGATGATAAATGGCTGTAACAGGAAGTGATGATTGTTCTAATTCAATCTTAATTAATTCCGGTTTATCTTTGGTTTTAGTATACTTTGCTTCTCTTGTTTGAAAAAGAGTTGTGTTTAAATTTAATCCAAGGTGACTTAAATACCACACCACTTGCATTGAAGGAGTTCCAGGAGTTATAAAAACATCAATTTTATCCTCTTTTAGACTTGTTAGTAATGGATCCACTTTTGATTGAATTTCCCGATGATCAATGGGATCATTAATCCCCATATAAATAGGTTCAATGATACGATCAGGGTAAGTTCTTTTTAAGAAATTCACCAAGAGTTCCGTTCTTAGATCACTTTCTTTAGCACTTGAAAGCAAT
Source organism: Flavobacteriales bacterium (assembly GCA_947488235.1). GTDB lineage: Bacteria > Bacteroidota > Bacteroidia > Flavobacteriales_D > Crocinitomicaceae > UBA952. The sequence goes on from CANLAQ010000001.1 coordinate 54,428, forward strand.
AAATGTTGATCTTGTTTAAAGAAGAATTTGTGATAATTTGCCGTTGGTCCATTTTCGAGTACTTTACCTTCGTAAAAGTCATTATTATAAGCCACCCAAGAAACCAAAGTCTTCATATATCAATTTTTGACATAAATATAAGAATATTTAGGTAGTAAATCCATCAACATTAAATTTCATCTTACTTAATTCACCTCATAACATTATCACAAAGAGCCTTAAACCTAATCGCTTATTTTTGTGTCTTAGATTGATAAGATAGCCAAGGAATCAAATCATTATACATTTTTTGATAAAGAAAATCATCTTTCCCTCTCACTTGACCGATAAAATTAATGTGTCCTGTTAATGAATTCAAAAATCGAATGTTTCGTTGTATAACTGAATGTGAAAAATCACCTGCATTTCTGCTTGAAGCATGATCAATTCCATTAGTATTTAAATCATGGAGCATTGCTCGTACCTTTTTGAGCATCTTACGATCAATATTTACTTTTTCATTAACAATTATCCCTGTCACCACTTGTTTTTTATTTTTGGACCTCAATCTAAATTTTTTATCATTCAGAGAAAAACCATGCGTCATAAGTATGTGTTTTAAGTACTGAACTTGAATTTTAGTGATAAATTCATTCGAAGAAAAACTCAAATCATCTGCATATCTTGTGTAAGTTATCCCTTCTTGCTCACAATAATTTAAAAGAGCATTATCGAGAGGTAAACAGATTAAATTGGAAAGTACAGGCGAAGTTGCAACACCTTGTGGTAAAACGCCATTATAGGTTAAAAGATAGGTTAAGGCTTCCGAAACAGATTCATCAAATCCAAAGGGAGGAGATCTAAAAAGCGAGTAAACCTTTTGGGCTGGAATTGAACTAAAAAAATCTTTTAAATCTAGATTAAGAAGATACCTTTTACCTACATGAGGCAGGGCATTCTGTACAATATTAGCATTTTGAGAATTATGTTTTACCCGTAAAACAAAGCCATGAACAGAGGGATGTTTTATACACGAATACACTCCTTGCAAATGACTGTTAATTTTCTTTTGAACTTTATTCAGCCTCCCTTGCGGCGCATTAATGACACGGAAACCTTTTTTCCTTTTTGGAATAGAATAATTTAAATAATTCGGATAATTCAACATTAATTCCAATTCAGTCCAGGACAATCTAAGAAAAAGACATAAATCTAAAGTTGATTTTATGCCTAACATTCTAAGTGCATATTTTTCAGCTGTATTCAAAAAAGTAAATGGAGTGGTGCGTAATGAATTATTAGGATAATAAATAAATTTCCAACATTGATCTTTAAAAATCTCTTTTTTTATCGATAAATCCTCTATTTTATTCATAATTATATTTTAAAAAAAGCCGTTGATCCTTATCTCAAATTTGCATGCATTCTTTCGAGCGAAGCGAGCAAGAATGGAGGCAAAGCCCCTAATTCCACTCAACTTCTAAATGGGTTGCGAGAACACAACCACAAGTCTATAAATGACTCATAAGTTCTAATCAACGGCTCTTATACTATTAAAAAGGATTATCCTCCTCATCCAAATTCAGTTTTCGATCTTTTCTAATTTGAAATCTACTTTTTCCTTCTTCAAAAGGAGCCAATTTGCTTTTTGCAAAATCGACATTGAATTTAAGTGTAGTTACGGAACCAAATCTATTTTTAGCTAAAATCAATTCCATCATAGCCAAAGTAGATTCATTATACTCATCGATTAATAAACCGTAATACTCGGGTCTATATACAAAGAATACCTTGTCTGCATCCTGCTCTATGCCACCGCTTTCTCTAAGGTCAGTTAGTACAGGCCTTCTATCCCCCCCCCTCATTTCAACACTTCTGCTCAGTTGACTTGAAGCAATTATACACACCTTCAATTCAAGCGCAATCTTCTTCAAAGTCCGACTAATGTATCCCACCTCGAGAACACGACTGTTTCGATAGCGCTTAGAAGAAAGCATTTGCAAATAATCAATAATAATTACCTTAATGCCCTTTTCTCTAACCATTTTCTCACAATAATGGAACAATTCGGTCATCGATTCGATTTGTCGATCGTAAAATGAAAGATGAAGAGCAGAAAAATACGATTTCAATAACTTTATATCATCCGCATTCACTCTTTTAAAATCAGCCGGATTATGCAGCGGAATCGGTCGCTCTAGAAAACCATTGGCAATCCTATACATCAAGGCAGTACTCGTCAAGTCAAATGAAAAATAGAGCACCTGAGTTTGCAAAGAAATCCTAGTCGCAAGATCTAACAGAACTAGTGATTTACCCATACCGGGTCTTCCGCCAACTATTATATATTCCCCTAGACTGAGTCCACCTAGTTGACTATCATAATTCGACCAACCAGTGGGAATAAGTTCATTAGAATTTCCCTCGCTATCGTCAATGGTTTCCTCTAAACAATTTAAAATGGTTCTAGAGGTATAGTCATCGGTTTCACTTAAACTAGGTTTCGCTATGAGCTCCTTCAATCTATCAAGTAAAATCCCGTTCTCTGGAGGAAAATCTATTAATATATTCTGTATTTTATCTTGAATTGTCATAAAACTTTGATTTGCACTTGATAGACAATTATGAAGCCAACTTAAAAACACCCTATTTATCTCAATATATTTTAAATAATATATCAATTTTTGAAAAACATAATATATTTTGATATTATAAATACTTTTATATCAGCACTAAAACACTCCTATTTGAATTAATATTTCTAAAATCAATATCTTCCTGATTCACTTTCTAAATAATTAGTATTTTCGTCCTGTTGAATTTATTAATCCACCATCATGTTATCAAATGCTGCTATTGCTTTTTTCAAATCCATTGTTGGTGATGAAATGTCAATTTCCCAGGAAGATCTGTTACATTATGGCCATGATGAGACCGAAGATTTATCTTTCCCTCCTCATGTAGTATTAAAACCTACTATTCCTCAAGAAATATCAAGCATCTTAAAATATTGCAATGAGCATAAAATTCCAGTAACACCAGCAGGCGCACGAACTGGACTTAGTGGTGGCTCCTTACCGATTTATGGTGGGGTGTTACTTTCCATGGAAAAATTCAATAAAATATTAAATATTGATGAGAAAAACCATCAAGTAATTACAGAACCTGGAGTCATCACCGAAGTACTACAAAATACTGTCAAGGAGAAAGGACTCTTCTACCCTCCGGATCCTGCGAGTAAAGGCTCTTGTTTTATTGGAGGAAATGTGGCTGAAAATTCTGGAGGTCCAAAAGCGGTGAAATACGGTGTAACCAATGAATATGTCCTCAATCTAGAAATTGTTTTGCCTACAGGAGAAATTATTTGGACCGGCGCTAATGTTTTAAAAAATGCCACAGGATATAATCTAACTCAATTAATTGTCGGTTCTGAGGGTACGCTGGCAGTTGTTACGAAAATTGTCTTAAAACTCTTACCACACCCCACGCACAATCTTTTAATGTTAGTTCCTTTTTACGATGCAGGTCAAGCATGTGAGGCAGTAGCGGCGATATTCCAAGCTGGAATAACCCCCAGTGGTCTTGAATTCATGGAACGAGACGCATTAATTTGGACGCAGAATTTCATTGGAGAAACCACTATTCCCATTGCGGATAACCATGCAGCACATCTATTGATTGAGGTCGATGGTTTTGACACTGAAATTTTAATGAGCGACTGTGAAAAAATCATGACCGTGCTAGAAGCCTATCCGCACGATGAAATATTATTTGCTGAATCAGAGGCTCAAAAAAATACCTTATGGACCTTGCGCAGAAAAGCAGGAGAAGCTGTAAAGTCTCAATCAATTTATAAGGAAGAAGATACGGTAGTACCCCGATATCAATTGCCTGAATTACTTTATCATATCAAAAAAATAGGCGCTAAATATGGATTTCAATCTGTTTGCTACGGACATGCGGGAGACGGAAATCTACATGTCAATATCATTAAAGGGAAACTAAGCGATGCTTTTTGGAACGATGAATTACCCATTGCTATTAGAGAATTATTCACGGAAGTTGTTCGTTTAGGCGGAACCATCTCTGGTGAGCACGGAATCGGACTTGTGCAAAAACCCTACATGGATATTGCTTTTTCGGAGGTGAGTTTAAATTTAATGAGGGCGATTAAAAAGGTGTTCGATCCAAACAATATTTTAAATCCTGGTAAAATATTCTAATCAATGCCACTGGCTAGGATTAGATCAATCATCTTGTCGTCCATATCTAGTTGTAATTCCTCACTATCCTTAAGCAGAACTTGGGTGTGACGATCATCAAAACTTTTATCTGTTGCAAGATATGGCTTGTAAATCCAAAGCAATTCATTCAACATGCGTTCTTTAATCGTTAAATCATGCATTCCAATCAAGGGATCAGTTGTTATTGTTAATTGATCATATTGCATTAAAAACTTAATTCTACTTAGAATGTATTGATTTGTAGGAGGATTTGGATTCGTAACATGGAAAATCTGTTCATTTTCTCCAAGAGCATGAACTGCCAAAAGTACTTTTACAACATAATCAATCGGCACCAAATTAGAGGTCCCTTTTGCTGAAGCAATAATCCTGAATAATTCATTTGAACAACCATCGCGCAAAGCCCGTTTTTTGAATACTGATAAGGCTCTTAAGAAACCATAAATAGCAAAATTAGAGTCTGCACGACCTGTTTTGGAATCGCCAACGATGATGGAAGGACGCACAATATTAACTTTCATTTTATCCTTATAGGACATTACTTCTCGTTCAGCATAGACTTTAGAAAGCTCGTATGGATTGTGGCAATCTTGATTTTCAGAATACAATTCCTCTACCCCTTTCATTTCCTTACCTAAAGTATAAGCAGTACTCACTTGAATGAATTGCTTAAGCCCTAATTTCTCAGATAATTCTAAGGTATTTTTAGTTCCTTGAAGATTGATTTTCATTAATTCATCCGCCAATTCTTCATCAAACTTAACCATAGCGGCTAAATGATATACCGTATCAATGGAACCCTTGTTTTCATCAATAAATTCAAGAGATTGACCCAAATTTATGAGCGTAACATCCCCTTTTATTATAGAAATCCTTTCGAGCTCTTCTGAATTAAACTTAGATAGTAGTTGTTTAGCTTTTCGATCGCTTCTCGCTAATACCATTACCGAATGACCTTGTCGAATCAATTCACTTACGAGAATCCCTCCTAAAAAACCAGTACCACCTGTGACTAAAAAGCGTTTCATAAATTGCAAATTATTTTTCTAAGCTTAATTATTTCAAAAAAGTTAGATTTCTTGAGTACATCAAGATAAAAATAAATGCAAAAAAAGCATTTATCACCACCATCTCCGTAGGAACAAATGCTGGATTAACAAATAAATAAGTTTGTGCTAAATATACTAAAGAATATACGATATACAAATGAAAACCCAATCGTTTTCCTTGAAACATAAATAATGCAGCAACAGAACCGATGGCCGCAACTGTTAAAGAAACCAGGTGAAATCCAATAAAATTGGCATACATAGCATCTGTTAAATATTGTATTTTTTGCATCAAATTCGCTAAATAATACATTTTTATCTCTAACATTTGATTCATTGATGTTGCTAGCACAACCTTAGATTGCTTAATTTCTTCTAAAGAAGGTTTTCCCATCAACAAGGTAAATAAACTACTCATTATTGCAAGACCTGTATTACACCAAGTTAAAATAATTAAGGCAAACAAAAATCTAGGAGGCCTCGATTTCACAACTGATTTATCCGACTGTTCTGTGTTACTCATATTTTCATTTTATTACTAACAAAATTTTTCGCGTTAACCATATCAATATGGCAATTCCGATCAACCTTTAAAAAACGCACCTCTTTTCTGAATTGAGAAAACAAATCTTCCAATTTAGGAGATGATGTCATCGGGCGTCTAAACTCCAATGCTTGCGCAGCATTAATAAGTTCAATGCCCATAATAGCATAACAATTATCAATGATGCGATGCAGTTTTGTAGCGGCATTGGCACCCATACTCACATGATCTTCTTGTCCATTACTTGAATCAATAGTATCAACAGAGGCCGGAGTACACAATTGTTTGTTTTGGCTCACCATTGCTGCACAGGCATAATGAACTATCATTAACCCAGAATTCAATCCAGCATTTTCAATTAAAAAAGCAGGCAATGCTCTGGTTCCAGAAATTAACTTGTAAGTTCTTCGCTCAGAAACACTTCCCATTTCAGCAAGAGCAATGGCTAAAAAATCCAAGGATAAGGCCAAAGGTTGGCCATGGAAATTTCCTGCAGATACCACATCATCGTCATCAGGGAAAATGGTAGGATTATCCGTTACAGCATTTATTTCTCTTTCAACTATTTTGGCGCAATGATCAAATACATCCTTTGATGCCCCATGAACTTGAGGGATACATCTAAAAGAGTATGGGTCTTGAACATGTGCTTTTGGCCGATTGAGCATTTCACTTCCCATCATAATTTGACGGAAATAAGAAGCTGTTTCAATTTGACCCACTTGATTCCTTATTTCATTAACATTTGACTGAAATGGCTCTTTTCGACCATCAAAGGCATCCAAAGATAAGGCCGCAATGTTGTTGAATTTAAGCCAAATATTGGAACAATGATGCACTGCATAACTGGCATAGGCACTCATAAACTGAGTCCCGTTCAATAGCGCTAAACCTTCTTTTGACTTTAAAACTAAAGGAGAAATCCCCAATTGAAGATGTAAATCTTTAGCCGACATTTTAAGTCCTTTATAATACACTTCACCCTCACCAATTAAAGCCAAAGAAATATGTGCTAGAGGCGCTAAATCACCCGATGCTCCTAAACTTCCTAACTCGAATACTAAAGGTAAAATGTCATTATTATAAAAAAACAAGAGACGCTCAACCGTTAATAGATCAACGCCAGAATTCCCATGCGCTAAGCCAATAGCTTTAAGCAGTAAAATGCGTTTAATAATTTCATTTGGAATTTCAGCTCCCATTCCACAAGCATGAGAAACAACAAGATTTCTTTGAAGTTCGCCTAAATCAACCGATGAAATTGCTGTATTGCATAAAGACCCAAATCCTGTGTTAATACCATAAATTAATTGATCTGAATTGGCTATTTTTTCATCTAAATAAGAGCGACACTTATTAATCGCCTCCTTAGCTGACTCATTTAATTCAACTTGGCAATTAGACGCTAAAATCTCTTCAAATTTATTTAGACTTATCCATTGATTATCAATGTAGTAAATAGACATATTTAATGTATTACTTTTTATTAAATTTAGCGAAATCTTTAGCGAAATAAGTCAGAATTCCATCTGCTCCTGCCCTTCTTATACTCAACAATATTTCAGCAACTGCTAATTCATAATTCAACCATCCTTTTTCAGCTGCTGCAATCACCATAGCACATTCTCCGCTTACATTATAGGCGGTAATTGGAATTGGAAAATTTTCTTTCATCAAATGAATAATGTCCAGATAAGCCAATGCTGGTTTAACCATTAACATATCTGCTCCTTCTTCCATATCCAATTGACCTTCAAGAAGGGCTTCTCTTTTATTGGCAGGATTCATTTGATATGTTTTTTTATCACCTGATTTAGGCGCTGAATTCAAAGCGTCTCTAAAAGGACCATAAAAAGCACTTGCATATTTTGCAGTGTAAGACATGATGCTTGTATCAGTATATCCTGCAATATCTAACGCTTCACGAATAACACCCACCCTACCATCCATCATGTCTGAGGGACCAATGATATCAACTCCAGCCTGTGCTTGCGCTACAGCCATTTTAGCCAAAATACCTAAAGTGTCATCATTTACTATTTTACCGTCTATTACCAAACCATCATGACCATCAGATGAATAAGGATCCATAGCAACATCACTCATGATCACCATTTCAGGAAATCTTTCTTTAAGTTCACGAATAGCACTGAGATAGAAATTATCTTGTGCATAGCTATAACTAGCTATCTTATCTTTTAAAGATTCATCAACTGCTGGAAATAGATCATAACTATAAATTCCTAAATTCATACACGCTTCCACTTCTGGAATTAGCGTATCTATGGACCATCTGAAATTATTGGGCAAAGAAGCTATTTCTTCTTTTACACCTTTACCATCTTTTAAGAAAATGGGATAAATAAGATGTTGAACTCCTAATTGAGTTTCCTCTAACATATTACGAATAGCACTAGACTTTCGATTTCTTCTTGGACGAATATTCATTTCAAAAATTACATTAACATCCCACCACAGACATGAAGGGTTTGACCCGTAATATAAGCAGACATATCAGAAGCTAGAAAAACAGTAGCATTAGCAACATCTATTGGTTGCCCACCTCTTTTTAATGGAATTGAATTTCTCCAAGTTTCTACCACTGTTTGATCTAATACTTCCGTCATTTCTGTTTCGATAAACCCAGGTGCGATAGCATTACATCTAATATTCCTTGAGCCTAATTCAGCCGCAATAGACTTAGTAAATCCAATTAATCCTGCTTTAGATGCTGCATAGTTAGACTGACCGGCATTTCCTTTAACACCAACAACGGACGACATATTAATAATAGAACCACTTCTTGCTTTGAGCATAGGTCTTTGAACTGCCTTGGTCATGTTAAAAGCTGATTTCAAATTGGTATTAATTACTTCATCCCATTGTTCTTCAGTCATGCGCATCAACAAAGTATCTCTTGTTATTCCTGCATTATTAACGAGAACATCAATGGTTCCATATTCCGCTACAATATCATCAACCAATTTTTGCGCGTCATCATATTTAGAAGCATCAGACTTAAATCCTTTTGCCTTACCACCGTTTGCCGTTAGTTCATTTACTAAGGCATTAGCTTTTTCTTCAGAAGAAAGATAAGTAAATATCACTGTAGCTCCTTGTTGTACACATTCCGTAGCAATAGCTTTTCCAATGCCTCTTGATGCACCGGTTATCAATACAATTTTATTTTCTAAAAGTCCCATATTTATATTTTTCACTACAAAGATAAAGATAATGTTTTTTAGCAGCAGTAATTCCTTATTTTTGATCTTATGATTTTCGGTCCAAAAGATATAAATTTCAAGATTTACAAAGTAATTTTCTTTGTAATCATCATAACTGGCTTAGTTTACAGCTTTTCATTTGTTTATAAGAACAATAAGCAAAAACAAGAATTATTTTCTAAAAATAAAAAAAGTAATTATTCTGTTCAAGATGGTGATGTTATTTTTCAATCCTCTTATTCGAAACAAAGTCAAGCAGTTGAAATTGCCACCAATTCAAAATATTCCCATTGTGGAATTATATTTATAGAAAATAATGTCCCTTATGTATACGAAGCAGTTCAACCGGTTGGTAAAAGAAAGCTAGAAGACTGGATCAGTAGTGGTGTAGATCAAACTTGTGTCATCAAAAGATTTAAAGGTATTGATACGCTTGACAAAAAATCACTTTTAAAAATGAAAGAATACGCAGCAGCACAATTCGGAAAAAATTATGACGGCTATTTCTCTTGGTCGGACAAAGAAATGTATTGTTCCGAACTGGTGTACAAGACTTATAAAAACTGCATTAACTTCGTTTTAGCCCAACCGAAAACACTTAGAGATTTTAATATTGATGCCCCTGTAGTTCGAAAAATAATGAAGGAACGGTATGGAGATGATATTCCTTATGACGAGCTTATGATTTCTCCTGGACAAATATTTGATGCACCTTCTTTATACACAATATTCAGTAATGAAAAATAATAGCGCATCTTTCACTATTTGGCTTACAGGGATTTCTGGTGCAGGTAAGACAACACTCGCTAATGCTCTTCAAAATAAATTAAAAGAAAATAATATTACTGGTTTTTGCATCGATGGTGATGTACTAAGAAATGGAATCTGCAAGGACTTAGGTTTTTCAGATTCAGATCGAAAGGAGAACATGCGTAGAGCTTCTTGCCTGGCTAAAATGATCAACGACCAAGGTCACACCGCTATAGTGTCCTTAATTTCACCTTTTAAAGCAGAAAGAGAAATAGCACAGCATTATATTGGCGCCGATAAATTTCTAGAAGTATTTGTTGACTGTTCCTATGAAGAATGTGCAAAACGCGATGTTAAAGGATTATATGAAAAATTTGAATCAGGATCGCTAAATCAATTTACTGGAAAAGACAGCATCTACGAGGCACCTGAAAATGCTGCGGTTCATATAAAAACAAATGAGCTTGATCTTGAAGTATGTTTACAAACAATCGTTTCTCAAATTGAAGCTAGATTTCAACTTCAATTATCTTAATTTATTAACTTTGCAGAATGTCTATTCAACAATTACCTCCAAAAAACTGTAGTGAAATCATCGCTAAAGACACCCAAATTCAATGTATTGATGTTCGTGAACCCTATGAATATGAACTGGGGAATATAGGTTTTGTCAATATCCCTATGAGTGAAACGCTAATCATCAGCGAGCAATTTGACAAAGAAAAACAAACTATAATTTTGTGTAGAAGTGGCAAAAGGGCCGAAGCAGTAGCAAATTTATTATCAACTGAATATAATTTTACTTCTCTTATTATTGTAGCAGGTGGTATTACCGCTTGGAAAGAGACTATTGACAATACCATTCAACTAGACTAATGGAATTACTTAAAGATTTTTTAGAATTTTTTTTACATTTAGATAAACACTTATTTACCTTGATTCAAGAGTACGGCACTTGGATTTATGTGATATTATTTCTAATCATATTTACTGAAACAGGCTTGGTTGTCATTCCATTTCTACCGGGCGATTCTTTACTTTTCGCAGCCGGAACTTTTTGCGCAGGTGTTACTACAAATGGTCAACATGCAGAATTGAATCTTTTTATTGTACTTCTTTTATTAATCATTGCAGCAATCTCAGGAGATGCATTGAATTATTTTCTTGGAAAATCAATTGGATCCAAAGCAATTCGTTGGAAAATTGGCAAAAGACAATTGATACAACAAAAATACATCGATCAAACGCAAGATTTTTTCAACAAACATGGATCCAAAGCAATTGTAATTGCTCGATTCGTTCCAATTGTTAGAACTTTTGCTCCTTTTGTAGCGGGAATTGGAAACATGAAATATTTAACCTTTTTACGCTTCAACATCATCGGTGGATTTGCTTGGGTATTAGGCTTAACCTTACTCGGATATTTCTTTGGTAATTTAGAAATCGTTAAAGCGAATTTTGAAATTGTGATTTCCGGAATTATCTTTTTATCACTTCTCCCCATGCTTTTTGAATTCATTAAAGCTAGAAAAAAAATATAATTGACTTTTGTTAGTTTAATAAAAATCCAATATTATTTTTGCCTTCGTGCAATTTTATTTAAATTTATCCCGTCACTAAGGTGATTATAAAAACAAACATACTTACTGAATGAAAAATACCATCAAATTATTACTTGTTTTAGCCTTGACTTTTAGTGGAAATACTCTTTTTTCACAGGGATGTTTTAATGCTAATTTCTCCGATAATTCCTTTTTAAATTGGCAGGGCTTTACCGGTAATTGTTGTGGAATTAACACCCCTAATGTTGGAATTGTCCCAGGTCAGCACACCATAATGACAGGAACAGGAGTTGATCCTTGGGCATGTACACCAATAACGGTAGTTGCACCAGGAGAAACTTACTCAGCCATGCTGGGAAACAGCGCTACAGGTGCTCAAGCAGAACGATTGCGTTATGTTTTCAATATCACGCCTTCATCCAACATGATTATTTTTAAATACGCTGTGGTTCTTCAAGACCCTGGACATACCATCGCACAACAACCGCGTTTTGAAGCGCAACTAAGTGATACCGCAGGAAATCCGATTCCTTGTACTTTCTATCAAGTTACAGCCGGAAGTGGTATACCAGGTTTTCAAGCTTGTGGTCAAATTCGCTCAAAAGACTGGACCACTATTGGTGTAAATGTTTCTGCCTATTTGGGTCAACAAATTATTCTTGATGTCGCTACTGGTGATTGTTCTTTAACGGGTCATTTTGGTTATGCTTATGTAGTTGCTGATTGCGCTTCACTTTACATTGAATCAAGATATTGTGAAAACAGTTTATCTCAAACTGTTGAATTAGAAGCTCCTGAGGGATTTGCTAATTATGAATGGACTGACAGTACTGGAGCAGTTGTTGGAAATGGTCAAATCATTTCGTTAAACACCACCAACCAACAAATAATTACATGTGCTATTACTTCCGTTAATGGATGTACAGCTACCTTATCTACAGAGATTTTACCTTCGAATGTTGTGGCACTTTATACTATGGATTCTGTTTGTGCAGGTGGAGTAATTGACTTAAACAACATTTCAGTATTTACCAACGCCATCCAAGATACAGTAACATGGAGTTCTTCTGATGGTTATTCAGTTCTTGGAAACACCTTTAGTCATACCTTCCCTGGTCCTGGCGATTACACCGTTCAGATGATTGTAGAGTCAGATGCTGATTGTCAAGACACAGTAACCAATACCATACATGTTTATGATATTCCAGTCTCAGATTTTAATTTTGCAAATGTTTGTCTTGGAGAGGAAGCTCAATTGAATGCTACTAGTACTATTGCATCTTTAGACTCCTTATCTAATTTATGGTTGATCAATGTTCAAGACACCTTACTTGGAGATACTACATTTTATGATTTTACGCAACCAGGCTTTTATAATATCGATTTAATAACTACTTCACAATTTGGATGTGCTGATACGAGTTCGCAATCCATAACTGTATTTAATAATCCAACGGCCAACTTTACTTTCACAGAACAGTGTATTGATGTTGCTGTGCCATTCACCAATACTACTTCAAATGTTTCCCCAATCACCTCCTTTGTATGGTATCAAAATGGAACATTTTTAGATACTACTATCAATATAAGTTACCTATATAATGCTCCGGGATTAAATACCATGACATTAATAGCATTGGATAGTTTTCCTAATAATGTGGTTTGTGATGACACCTTAACCTTAACTTTATTTGTTCATGACAATCCTGTTTTAGCTTATGCAGCAGATACAGTGCTTTGTGAGGATGTTCCTTTTGCCATAACCTCTAGTTCTACTGTTACTACAACTGAAGTACTCAGTTATAACTGGACCACTGGTGGAAATTCAATTGGAACGAATAGCAATTTGAACTATGTAATCACCACTCCAGGTATCAGTCCAATTAATTATACTGCTACAACTGCCTTTGGATGTGCTACAGATACCACTTTCAATTTGTATGTGATGACGACTCCAAATGAACCTATACTCTCTATAACAACTCCAGATTGTCCAGGTGATCCGATCTTTATTACTGCGTTAGGAGAATCCAATTCAACGATTAATTGGTCCGGACCAAATAATTTTACTTCTACTTCATTTAATGTAATGATGCCAATTACCCAAACAGGAATGGGTGCCTATATTTCCTACCTTGTTTCTCAATATGGTTGTATTTCAGACACTGCTTCCATAGTGGCAGATATTGCTAACATTGGAACCTTAAACGATTTTGATTTCCCGAATGTAATTACAGCAAATAACGATAACACGAACGATGTTTTAGATTTGAAATCTTATTTCTCAACCTGTGATGCTTATACTTGTTATATATTTAACAGATGGGGACAGTTGTTATTTGAGCAAGGTCAAGATACACCACAATTTATGGGTAAAAATCAAGACGGCGAAGAATTAGTACCGGGGGTATATTTCTACAAATTAGTTTTTCAAGATTTTGAAAAACAAGGATATATCCATGTAATTAGATAAGCTCATTACAATTTGATATTAAATAAAAAAGGAGCAATTTAACTTGCTCCTTTTTTATGCTTTATATTTTGGCTTATCTTTAAAAAAGAGTCTGAAGCTCCTCTTTAAGAAATTCTACTGCGATTTCAGCAGGCAATACCCCTACTTCACTGGTTAAATTTAATATTGCTGCACTCAGCATCATTGCATTTGAATCAGCAGCCAAAGAACCGCTAGCAACATTAATTAGTTTGATGGTTTCTTCTTTTGCATCCTTTAGCATTTTCCATCCTTTAGGTGAAATAAACATTTGTTGGGCGACATTATGTTCATACTCATCGCGAATTGTTTTTAATAAAAGCGCTTGAAAGGCAACACTTCCCATAGCAGGTTGTTGCATGCGCATAATCAAACTATTGGGATGAATGCGTTCTAAAAACAAAATAGCGCGCTGATAAGCATCGGCTCGATTGGGAAGAAAGAACTCTTGTCTCTGTTTTTTTAATTCCGAGAAAAGTATTCTATCTTGATCTGTCTTAGTTTTCTTGATAAATATAACTACGACATAAACAAGTGCTCCTGTAGAAATAAGCAATGCAATTAAGTAAGTAAGGTCTTTCATAAATTAAACTTTGATGCAAATATAAACACCTCGCCAAATAAAATAGTGAATTTGCTATTTAATCTTGTGCAACAGGACTCTTGCACATCAAAACTTATTTCTAGTTCTTAAGTACTGAATAATTTACATGCAAACACTTTTTTAATATCTTTACACTAATAAAAATAAGCATGACATCAATTATAATAGCCTGTGTACTCATTGCCTACTTTGGTGTATTATTAGCCATTGCCTATCTTACTTCTCGGAATGCAAGCGCTAATAGTTTTTTTACTGGCGACAAGAAAAGTCCATGGTATTTAGTTGCCTTCGGAATGATTGGAACATCCCTATCGGGCATTACATTCATTTCAGTTCCGGGTTCTGTTGGTGATGGAGGTTGGTATTATTATCAAATGGTGATTGGATTTTTTATCGGGTATTTCGTGGTTGCCTATGTCCTTTTACCTTTATATTATAAATATAATCTGACCTCAATTTATCGTTATTTAGAGTATCGCTTAGGCTTCAGTGCCTATAAATGGGGTGCTGCTTACTTTATTTTATCAAGAACTTTAGGAGCAACAGTTAGATTATATCTTGTAATTAATGTACTACAGCTTTTTGTATTTGACCCTCTAGGAGTTCCTTTTTGGCTCGCAACGCTGCTAATAATTGGAATGATCATCGCGTATACTTTACAAGGTGGTGTGAAAACAATTGTTTGGACTGATACACTACAAACATTATTCATGCTTTTAGCTTTAGTTGTATGTATTTTTTCTATTCAGTCGGCTTTGCATTTGGAATGGTCTCAGATTTGGACTCAATTAGAAGCAAAAGACATGACGAAATTATGGAATACTGATCCACTCAAAAAAGACTTTTTTCTTAAACATATTATTGGGGGAGCATTTATTACGATTGCTATGACTGGAATGGATCAAGAAATGATGCAAAAAAACATCAGTGTCAAAACATTGAAAGATGCTCAAAAAAACATGGTGATCTTTAGTGTTGTTTTACTTTTCGTGAATGCGCTATTTCTATTCTTAGGGGGTATGTTGCACCTTTATGCAAAACAAAAAGGTCTTGACTTACTTCCAGATGATGTGTTCCCTACAATAGTTCAAAAACATCTTCCTTTTGGTATTTTCATTGTTTTCATTATTGGATTGATTTCAGCTTTATTTCCTTCAGTAGATGGGGCAATAACCGCATTAACTTCTTCTTTCTGTATTGATATTTTAGGATTCGAAAGAAGAACAGATTTAAATGAAATGCAGCAGCGTAAATTGCGTAAAACAATCCATCTTTCTTTCGCCTTTGTATTCTTGTTATTGGTCTTCTATTTTAAATGGATGGATAGTAAAAGTATTGTTACTTTAATATTTCAAATTGCAAGTTATACTTATGGTCCTTTATTGGGATTGTTCTCGTTTGGCATCTTAACCAAAAGAGTGCTGAAAAACTATATGGTGCCTATTGTGTGCATTGCCGCTCCATTAATCTGCTACTTCATGAATTATTATGCAACGACCTTTAAAGACGGATATACCTTTGGACTAGAAATGTTAATCATAAATGGAGCCATCACCTTCAGTTTACTATATTTCACCAGTTCAAAATCTATTAATAATTGATTATGAAAATTAACTTATCAGATTCCGGACTTCATCTTTCCTGTGCGCCACTCAGTTTAACAAGACCTATTGGGAGTATACGCTGTGGAGTGTTTACCAATTCGGAACGATGGAATTTTATTTTTCCAGAAGCTCAAATTGGATTTGAAACTGAAGACTATCTTTCTTCTAAATTCAAAGCTTTAAAAGATGCCGTTGAAATTAATGGGAGTATCATTCCTAATGCTGAATTGGCTGCTGCTATTCTTCATTTAGAAGAAAATTCAACACTTTATTTAGGCGAGGAAACACTAGCTAAAAAAGGAACTGGAAATCAAAGGATTCAATATACAGGTAGCAAACCTTTACAATTTAAAAATTGGTGGAACCTACTATCCATAAATGGTGATGCCATAAAAAATGATTTTGAATTGCTCAGAGCATCTACTCATTCGAATGATTTATCATCAAGTAATTCGGTTATTGGATCCTCGGAATTGATAATTGTAGAAGATGGTGCAACAATTGAGGGCTGTATTTTTAATACCAATGATGGACCAATATATATTGGAAAAGGAGTGGAAATTATGGAAGGCTCTTGTATTCGTGGACCATTTGCGGCCTGTGAAAATAGTGTTGTAAAGATGGCTTCTAAAATTTACGGTCCAACTACCATTGGTCCTTATTCTAAAGTTGGGGGTGAATTAAATAATGTTATTTTTCAATCCTATTCTAATAAGGCCCACGATGGTTTTTTAGGGAATTCATGTATAGGTGAATGGTGCAATCTTGGCGCAGACAGTAATAATTCGAATCTTAAAAATAATTATGGTTTGGTCTCGATTTATGACTACGCTGCAAAAGACATGATTTCAACTGGATTACAATTTTTAGGATTTTGCATGGGAGATCATTCAAAATGCGGCATCAACACCATGTTCAATACTGGAACTATAATTGGCGTTTCCTGTAATCTCTTTGGACCAGGATTTTTCCCTAAACATATCCCTTCCTTTTCATGGGGAGCGCCTGATAATTTAATTCCCTACAAAATGGATAAAGCCGTGGAACATTCCAATAAGATGATGGAAAGAAGGAACACTAAGCTTCAAAAAGAAGATCTTGACATTCTTCAAGCAATTCAGGACTAATATTTATTTGGTCTTAAAGAACTTTAAGATAGGCAGTTTCATATAACTAGGTTCAAAATAAGCACTGTGCTCATAAATAAAGTTGAGTTGAAGCGTTTCTGATTCTCTAAATTCTTGATTATTTTTTTTCTTCTCCTCATATAATTGTTTTAAAGAAGGATCATTGGCTAATATTTCAGCAATTTTATCAATGAATACATAACTCGAAAAATACTCCTTTTGCTGTAAATAAGAATCGAAAAAATTCCAGGAAAAATAGCTGTCTTCGGCTAAGGGTTCTAAAACAGAGCAAATAAAAAGTCTTTTGTTTTGCTGGGTTGAAATCACATAATCTCCGACAGAAACACCTCCAAGTATTAATTTTGAATCTACTTCAATCGTATGGTGTTTAAAATGTCCTTCATAAGGCTTAGTATAACTTTGAAATGATTTAATCTCAACATTTCGAAAATAATTTCGATCTAACCAAGTACTTCCTTTAATTATTCTTTCCAATACCACCTCATTTTGTTTGAGACGATTAATAACCTCTAATTCTGATCCTTTCAATATATAAAAGTCAGGAATGCGAATGGAATCCTTGGGGAAATGAAGGTTGTAAAAAGGAATGTACTGTTCATACATCTGCTTTCTATCATAATTCAATCTTGGTAATTGCGTTACTGGATGTACTGGATAAGTAGCCTTATAACCTTTAAAAAGAATGGAATCTGCTACACTAGATAAGGTATAATTAAACTTGAAATATTCTTGTTGCTTTTGATATAAGACGGCATGCTCTCGCGCTAACTCAACCTTTTTTGAATTTAATTTTAACCACAAATGCAATTCATTAATAAAGTCGTATGTTGATAGAACTCTTTCGGGAAATGGTTTTAACATGTGTGTTTCAACGGTAAAACTAATAGAATTGAATAAGTTGGCATATCCCATCGCATAGCGCGGCAAATCATTAAAGGCAACAATTCCATCCTCAGGAGTCCTGCCTTTTAATTCCACATAAGGATAAAGAGTTACTTTTTGATTCAATTCCGGCAAAAGCACTCCATAGGTTATTTCTTTAATACTGGGTGCCATGCGCTCTTTCATTGAAGAGATGTATGTTAAAGTATAGGTATAATCAGCACCATTTGAGACATGCGTATCGACAAAAACATCGGGGTCAAGTGCATGAAATATTTTAGCAAAAGTAAAAGAGTTTTGAGCATCCATTTTAATAAAATCACGATTCAAATCGTAATTCCGAGCACTACCTCGAAAACCATAAACTTCTGGTCCATCTTGATTGGCTCTTGAAGTAGAATTTCTATTCAACATTCCACCGACATTGTAGGCTGGAATGATTGCTATTAATGGATCGTTTACATTTGGCTTTTCCTTCAATAAATTTAAAAGCCACATCGCACTCGCATTTACACCATCTGGCTCTCCAGCATGAATAGCATTGTTTACTAAAAGCGTAGTTGATTTTCGAGCTTTTTGGAAGGTTTTAAGAGAATCCCCTGCCCCATTATAAATACATAAATAAATAGGGATTCCAGCATCCGAATTCCCCATATTATACAACTCAACAGATTTATTTTCCTTCGCACATTTCTTATAAAATTCAATTAATTCAGCATATGAAGGTGAAGTATTCGACTTCCAATCAATGTCTTGAGCCTTACAATTAATACAAAGGTTCAGAAGTAAAATAAATATAAGGTAGTGTCTCATAAAATTATATTTAGGCAGCAAAACTACACGAAATGTTCCTAAATCAATGTATTTTTGTAAAATGAGAATTGATATCCTAAGTCTATTGCCTGAATTAATGCACAGTGCGTTTTCTGCTTCCATAATGAAAAGAGCGCAAGACAAAGGACTCGTGGAAATACACCTGCACAATATCAGAGATTATTCTGATAACAAACATAAAAATGTAGATGATTATCAATATGGTGGCGGCGCTGGAATGGTAATGCGCATTGAGCCCATAGCGACCTTAATGGATAAATTAATGTCCGAAAGAAACTACGATGAAATTATTTTCATGACCCCCGATGGCGCTATATTAGAACAAGGAACTGTAAATTATTTATCCCTAAAAGGGAATGTAATGATTCTTTGTGGCCATTATAAAGGAGTTGATAATCGCATAAGAGAACACTATATCACCAAAGAGATTTCAATTGGATCCTATGTCTTATCCGGAGGCGAGTTGGCTGCAGCTGTTTTGGTAGATGGAATTGTTCGTCTAATACCTGGAGTTTTAAATGATGAGACATCTGCTTTAACAGATAGTTTTCAGGATGATTTATTAGCACCTCCCGTTTATACAAGACCTCCTGTTTTTAAAGGATGGACCGTTCCGGAAGTATTACTTTCAGGAAATCAACAAAAAATTGATCAATGGCGTGAAGAGCAATCCCTTGAACGCACAAAAATCAGAAGACCAGATCTAATAAAAAAGCAAAACGAAGCATAAAACCGAGCTTTTGATTGGATTTATTTGGTTAATTTTATCCCTTTAAAAACCAATACAATGATTGAAATATCTGATAGACTGAATGCAATGGTTGAATCGGCAACTTTAGCCATGTCAAGAATTAGCCGTGAATTAAAAGCTCAAGGAAAAGATGTAATTTCTTTATCACTTGGAGAACCCGATTTTAACACCCCTCAATTCATCAAAGACGCTGCTCTTGAGGCAATGAATAATAATTTTACCCAATATACACCAGTACCAGGTTATGATGATTTAAGAGAAGCGATTTCTTTTAAATTCGAAAGAGACAATCATTTAAAATATTCCAAAGACCAAATTGTTGTTTCAACAGGTGCCAAGCAATCCATAGCAAATGTTGTTCTTAGTCTTATCAATCCAGGAGATGAAGTCATTATCCCTGCTCCTTATTGGGTTTCTTATTTTGAAATAGTAAAAATGGCTGAGGGAATCCCAGTAGTTATTGAAGCGAATATTGATCAAAATTTTAAAATTACAGCGGAACAATTTGAAAATGCGATCACCAGCAAAACAAAACTGATGATTTTCTCTACTCCATGCAATCCAACAGGGTCTGTATATTCAAAAGAAGAATTATCAAGTTTAGCAGATGTACTCAAAAGACACCAACAAGTAGTTGTTTTGTGTGATGAAATTTATGAGCATATTAATTTTATTGGTAAACACGAAAGTTTAGCCCAATTTGATGCCATTTATGATCAAGTTGTCACCGTCAATGGAGTGTCAAAAGCTTGGGCAATGACTGGATGGCGCTTAGGATATATAGGTGCATCAAAAAAAATTGCTGACGCTTGTAATAAAATTCAGGGACAATTTACTTCTGGAACTTGCTCTATAACTCAGAAAGCTGTTATTCCTGCTATGTATGCCGACCCAAGTGAATTAAATGAAATGGTGCATGCCTTTCACAAGCGTAGGGATTTAGTGGTGAGTGCTTTAGAAACTATGCCAGGAGTAAGAAGTAATGTACCTGAAGGTGCTTTCTACTTATTTCCGGATGTATCGAGTTTCTTTGGAAAACAATATTTAGAATATAAAATTGAAGACGCTCAAGATCTATGTATGTATTTACTAAGTGAAGCGCAAATTGCTTTGGTAAGTGGTGAAGGCTTTGGTAGTCCTAATTGTATTCGTATATCTTATGCAGCATCTGAAGACACTTTAATCGAAGCAATGAAACGCATGAAAGAAGCGCTTGCAAAACTCAACTAAATGAAATACGACAAAGCATTCGATAAATTCTCCTCCTTTCATGTTCTCGTGATAGGAGATGTAATGTTAGATGCTTACCGAATTGGTAAGGTAAGTAGAATAAGTCCTGAAGCTCCGGTTCCTGTAGTATTGCTTGAAGAAGAAGACAATAGAATTGGTGGCGCTGGAAATGTTGCATTAAATCTTATAGCGCTTGGTGCCAAAGCAACTGTTTGTTCTATCATTGGAGATGACGAGGCAGGAAAGACCTTGATTCAATTATTTGAAAAAAATACCATTTCTACAAAAGGTATTAAAGCAAGTAAAAATAGGAAAACAACGGTTAAAACTCGTGTAATTGCCAATCATCAGCAGCTGCTTAGAATTGATGCCGAATCAACTGAAGCCATCAATGATGAAGATTCAAAAATGCTTTTAAGGCACATCACTGATTTGATTCATGAAGGCGTTGATGCTATTATATTTGAAGATTACAATAAGGGTATCTTAAGTGAAAATACGATTGGGAAAATAATTTCGTTGGCCAAAGAACATCATATACCCACTTGTGTTGATCCGAAAAAAGATAATTTTCTTTCGTATAAAGGAGTGGATTTATTCAAACCGAACCTTAAAGAATTAAAGGAAGGATTGAATATTGATTTTGATTTTAATAAAGATGCTCCTGAATTTCTTAATGCAGTCAAGTCGTTAGAAGAGATTCTTCAAAATAACATTTCACTTATTACACTTTCTGAAAACGGTGTTTTTATAAAAAATGCAACTGCGCAACATTTTCTTCCTGCACACATCAGAAATATTAGTGATGTCAGTGGCGCTGGAGATACCGTAATTTCTGTTGCTTGTCTTTGCTTGCTGGCAGAATTGCCTATTGAAGACATTGCAGCTATTTCAAACATTGCGGGTGGTATGGTCTGTGAATACTCAGGAGTGGTGAGTATTAAAAAAGAATCATTATTGAATGAAATTCACGAACTTTTAGGTGAATAAAATGTTGGAAGTATAGTATGGAACAAAAAATAGTTAAGCCTTATTATTCGGAAGATAAAAGCAAAAAAGAAGAAGTTGCAGAAATGTTTAATAATATATCTGTTAACTACGATTTTCTGAATCACTTTTTATCTTTAGGAATAGATCATATTTGGAGAAGAAAAGCAATTCATCAGTTAAAAGAAATAGAACCAAAAAAAATCCTTGATATTGCAACGGGTACAGGTGACTTCGCCATTGCTGCCCTAAAATTAAATCCTTCTGAAATTGTTGGACTTGATATATCATCAGGTATGTTAGAGGTTGGTAAAAAGAAAATGGTTCACAAGAAAATTGACCATATTATTAATATGCAGCTGGGTGATTCTGAGAGTATTCCTTTTAAAACCGATTATTTTGATGCCTTAACAGTTGGTTTTGGCGTACGGAATTTTGAAAATTTAGAAAAAGGTTTATCTGAAATGCTTAGAGTAGTTCGAAAAGATGGTAAAATTGTCATATTAGAATTTTCGAAACCAAAGTACTTCCCGATTAAACAATTGTTTACTTTTTACTCTAAATATTTTATACCATTTTTTGGAAAAAGAATCTCAAAAGATGCAAAAGCATATAGTTATCTTCCAGAAAGTGTCGCTGCATTTCCTGAAGGAAAAGGATTTGAAGATATTTTAAGGAACTTAGGATATAGAGAGGTGAAATCCAAATTGGTGAGCGGTGGTATAGCTTCCATATATAGTGGAATAAAATAAAATTGCAACTTTCAAGTTAGGATATCGTTTTCAAAATAGATATGAAAAAACATTTGTCTTTCCTCTTATTGATTTTACTGCCGATAATGGCTAATAGTCAGCGCTTTAGGCAAGAAAGATATAAGAATTTTGATAAACGATTATTTCATTTTGGTTTTATGCTAGGCTATAACAAATCAGATTTCACTGTTTATCAAGATGTAGATGCTTATGCAAAATATGGATTAAAGACTTTGTCGAATGAAGGTCAACCAGGTGGACAACTAGGAATTTTGACCACTATGCGACTGGGGACACCCGTTTTAAGGTTGCGTTTTATCCCTACCCTTTCCTTTCAAGAACGACTTTTAACCTATAGCTTTATTGATCCAAATGGTGGTAAAGATAAAATCAATGAAGAAAGGGTAAATTCAACCAATCTTGATTTCCCTCTGATGTTACAATTTAGAACAAAACGCTATAATAATTTCACCGCCTACACCCTACTTGGAGCTCAATACTCGCTCGATCTTCAGTCACAAGAAAAAGCATCCCAAAATTATATTGATCCTTATGTGAAAATTAAAAGAAGTGATTTTCAAGGTCAAATTGGCGGTGGTGTTGAATTCTTTGCGCCTTATTTTAAGTTTGGACTTGAATTAAAATATTCCCAAGGAATATCGAATAGTTTTATTCAAGACAATACTTTCGTTGCCAAACCAATTAATTCACTTTTCAATAAGGTATGGTCTGTTTCCATTATCTTTGAAGGATGATGCAACTTGTTACTTTCACCTGTTCTCCTGAACAAGCATTGGATGAATCTTATCTACTGCTCGAAATCAAAAATCAACTTAATTTTTCTTCTAAGAATAAATTATTCTTCCGTTGGAAAAAAAGAAGTTTGGATGCACGCAATAGAACCATAAAAGTAAACTGCAGTTTTGAAGTATCTGAAGAGGTTCTTCCCAATCTACTTCCTGATTTCGACTTTAAAAGTGTGGGAAATGAAAAACCTATACACATTATCGGTGCAGGACCCGCCGGACTTTTCGCAGCTTTAGAATGCCTTTTATTAGGATTAAAACCTGTGCTTTTTGAAAGAGGAAAAGAAGTCCGAGCAAGACGAAGAGACTTAGCCCAATTAAACAAAGAAGGATTGGTGAATCCAGAATCCAATTATTGTTTTGGTGAAGGTGGCGCTGGAACCTATTCAGATGGCAAACTATATACACGATCAAAAAAAAGAGGCGATGTTGATCGGATTTTGCAATTGCTCGTTTATTTTGGAGCACATGAAAATATTTTAGTCGAAGCACATCCACATATTGGAACCAATAAATTACCTCAAATCATTGAAAAAATAAGGCAATTTATAATCGAAAAAGGCGGTGAAGTTCACTTTGAATCTAAATTAACAGATTTAAAAGTCGATTCGAAAACAATAACAAGTTTTGAAATTAATGCAAGTCAATGGATCGAAACTGATTCCCTTATTTTGGCTACAGGACATTCCGCTAGAGATATCTTTTACCTTCTTCAAAAACATAAGATAAGAATTGAAGCAAAACCATTTGCCATTGGAGTTCGAGTTGAACATCAACAGTCCTTTATTGATCAACTACAATATCACAATCAATTAAGTGGTGAATTATTACCTCCCGCTTCCTATAGTTTAGTAAGTCAAATAGATGGACGAGGAGTTTATTCTTTTTGTATGTGCCCTGGAGGAATCATTGCGCCATGCGCGACAAGTGATGGCGAAGTGGTTACCAATGGTTGGTCGCCTTCCAAACGCAATAATCCGTATGCAAATTCTGGAATTGTAGTAAGTATTGATCCAAGTGATTTTCCCAATTTTAAAACAAATCCATTGGTTTGTCTTGAATTTCAAAAAATGATCGAAGGAAAAGCTTGGGCCGCAGCTGGCAAAAATCAGAAAGTTCCTGCACAAACATTAAAAGATTTTATTGATCGAAAAAAATCAACTCATTTCCCTGAAAGTTCTTATTATATTGGACTAACAAGTGTCGAAATGGATGATATCTTTCCTGCTTTTGTAGTAGATCGATTAAGAAAAGGTTTTAAGGAATTTGATAAGAAAATGCCAGGATTCATCAGTCAACAAGCCATAGTACATGCTCCAGAATCTAGGACATCTTCCCCTGTATTAATTCCTCGAAATCATGAAACAATGGAACATGTTGACATCATTGGTTTATATCCGTGTGCAGAAGGGGCTGGTTATGCTGGAGGAATTGTTTCTGCAGCTATTGATGGCGCTAAATGTGTCCAAGCCATACACAACAAGATTTCAAAATAAGAGCATTTCCCTCTTTCTATTACTTCCATTATTAATACCTTTGTAATATGAAAAGGGTTGTAGTTGGACTTTCCGGTGGTGTAGATTCAAGTGTTGCAGCATATCAATTGATTCAAGAAGGATATGAGGTGATAGGAATGTTTATGCGAAATTGGCATGATGAATCTGTTACTATCTCCGATGAATGTCCCTGGATAGATGATTCTAATGATGCACTACTTATTGCCAATCAATTAGGAATTCCATTTCAAGTGATTGATTTAAGTGCTGAATATAAAGAAAGAATCATTGATTATATGTTTACTGCCTATGAGCATGGTACGACACCCAATCCTGATGTGCTGTGTAATAGGGAAATTAAATTTGATGTTTTTCTAAAAGCCGCCATGGATTTAGGGGCTGATTATGTTGCAACAGGACATTATTGCAGAAAAAAAACTAATGAGGATGGAACTTACTCATTATTGGCTGGAATAGACAAAACAAAAGATCAATCCTATTTCTTATGTCAAATAAGGCAAGAACAATTAGCCAAAGCTTTATTTCCGATAGGAAATTTAGAGAAATCTGAGGTGCGTGAAATTGCAAAAAAACTAGATTTAGTTACTGCAGATAAAAAAGATTCGCAAGGATTATGCTTTGTAGGGAAGATTAGTTTGCCTGAATTTTTACAACAAAAACTTAAAGCCAAGACGGGGAATGTTCTAGAAGTATTACCAACAGAAGAGCAATACAAAAACTATGATGCTATTCCTCCTATTTTAGAAAATGTAGTAGCCCTTTCGAAATCCTTTAACTATGAGCCTAATATGGGGATAAAAGTTGCAGAGCATCAAGGCGCACATTTTTATACCATAGGTCAAAGAAAAGGATTGCATGTTGGAGGAAGACCATTACCTAGTTTTGTTATTGCTACTGACACAGAAAACAATCTTGTATATACTGGTCAGACCGATCAACATCCTGGATTAAATAAATACGCATTGAAACTTGAAGCTTCAAGTATGAATTGGATGCGTCCTGAACTTAAGTTCAAATTAGAAAATGGAGTTCTTTTTGATGTTCGAATTCGCTACAGACAAGCACTAAGACCTGCCGTTTTAATCAAAAAAGAAGAAGGGTATTTTTTATTTTTCTCTGAAAAAGAAAAAGGAATTACGCCTGGACAATTTGCTGCTTGGTATCTTGGAGATGATTTGATTGGATCTGCAGCAATTATGCATTAATTCATATTAACTGAGAAGAATAGAGAATTTACCTCTACTTCATTCGTATTAGCTTTTTTTATCTTATCTAATAAATCAGCTACTTCAAATACATTTAAATTGCTTAATTCACCAAGCTCACGGTGTTTTGATAATTTTAATTGTGCCTGATGAATTGTTTTTGTTCTGAGTGATTGCATATAAATTGTCATTATAAATAAATTAACTATGCACTGATACGGCATGGAATCAAAAAGAGTTTCATTTATAATTATTAATGCAAATCAAATTTTTAAGTGATTTCTTTATTAATCTGTATATCAATAGATTAATAAATATATATTTAAAATTGGGATCAAAAAAAAGGCGCTAATAGCGCCTTTTAAAGTAGGTTGAAACCTTAATTATCCAATTGATTATTATTCAACTCCTCATTCGTAGGGGTTAATAATTTTAATTCAGTTCTACGATTTGCTTGATGATCAACTATTGAACAAGGAACATTATCGGAACAATTATTTAAAAGTTTAGTTTCACCATAACCTTTGGCAACAATCATCTTATTATTAATTCCTTTGCTAATGATGTAATTAACACAAC
Organism: Flavobacteriales bacterium; assembly: GCA_947488235.1. GTDB lineage: Bacteria > Bacteroidota > Bacteroidia > Flavobacteriales_D > Crocinitomicaceae > UBA952. Next base: position 81,170 of record CANLAQ010000001.1, read on the forward strand.
TTTGAGATCGATTGTTTGATAAAGTTATGTTATAGGCAAATGAACCTCTTGAATCTGTATGAGAAGACAACTCAACACGCAATTCTGGTCTTTCCTTCATATATGTTACCAATTTATCCAATTCTACCATTCCTTCTGGACGCAGCGTAGATTTATCAAAATTATAAAGCACCATATCTAGACGAATAAATTCATCTCCCATTTTTGTTTTCATTTGAACAGGAAGTGCAATTGTATCAACACAATTACCTGTTAATTTATTCTCAATAAACAAGAACCCATCTTCATGATTAATAAGATTCATACGAACTGAATCAATCAAATCAACACCTTCATTTCTCCAAGAATAAGATCCATTTGCATCTGTTAGATATTTAAATATCGTGCCATCATGCTTATAAAGATTCATCATTACTCCAGATAAACTTTGACCAGTTTCATCTTGAGCAATTAATTTACTTACATTTTTCTTAAAGTAAGAAGTTAAATCAATCTTAAATTCACCATCTGTCTCAGCGGTAAAGAAAGCCGAATCTCCAACATTAACTTCGTCACCTTTGTAGAATATTTTATACTTTCTACCTTTAGTTAAGATATAACTAGTTGTCTCTCCTTTTGCATTTGTTTTTAATGCTTCAACTTTCTTTTTCTTGATATCTAAAATATAAACCTTTTGACCTTTCATCGGAGTCCCTTTACATGACTTAAGATTTACAATTAATTGTCCATCATAAACAGGAGCATCAAAAGAATAAATTTGATCTACCCAATTTTCTCTATTAGAGGCGAAATAACCTTTCGCAGTTTCTTCATTTACATAATATGCAAAATCATCACTATTTGAATTCAATGGAACTCCAAGATGTATAGGTGCTTCATCATCAAATTCAGTAGCGAAAATATCTAAACCTCCCAATCCGTACCAACCATTAGAGGAGAAATACAAGATTCCTTTAGAAGAAATAAAAGGAAAAGACTCATCCCCTGAACTGTTAATATTTTCACCTAAATGTACAACATCAGACCATTCGCCGTCAATATAGGTTGTTTTGTAAAGATCAGAACTATAATCCTTACCTCCAGCTGTGTATGGAATACTTCCAGGACGGTTGGACACAAAATAAACAGTTCCTGTAGAATCGATTGTTGCATGTCCAGTTGAATAAGAAGGGCTATTGAATGGGAAATCAATTTCCGTCCAAGTATCTCCTGAAATTTGATAAACAGATATTTTTAATTTAGAAAATTTTGTTTTGCCAATCGTATCCACTTCACTTTGATTCGTGGTTAGAAATGCTAATGACTTGTCTGCATTAAATGAAATCGGTCCATCATGAACGGAATTTTGCTTAAATTCTCTAAATTTTCCTTTATAAAAGAAGTCTACCCAGAAAGGTTTTTGATAAAACTTAGGTTTAACTTTATCAGGATTAGCGTCAAAATAAGCTAATTCAGTAAAATTCTGATTGGTTCTATCATATTCTCTTGTGCGTGCACCATGCATATAACCAGTGGAAACATATAAGATTCCACTTTTATAAGGAACTGCACCAAACTCTTCAGCTTTATGGGCTTGCTTAAATAGTTTAATTTTATAATCTGTACTGAAGGTAGTTCTGAAATTAATTGTTTCAATGTTTTTCTTAAAAGACATTAAGTTTTCATTTCCAGGAAAACGCATTAAGGCAGTATCAGTTAAATTATCCAAACGCGCATATTGTTTGGTCATACATAGCAAATTCAAAGCATTGATAAAATCTTTTTCAGTTGCTGTATTTTTATTAATCTTCACTTGATTCCAATATAAGGACCGTTCATAATGCTCAGAATAAAAAGCAGCTTCAGCAGCATTAGAAACATAAGACCAATCGCCTATTTTTTTGGATTTTTTCTTTGGACTAACGAAAGAAGTTGCTAATTCATCCCAAACAGGAAATGCATCTGCATACTTTAATTGGCTGGACAATTTGGTGGCGTAAACAACTTTTCCGCTTTGAGAAAAACCTAAAGCAGAAATGAATACGGTTGAAATAAAGGAAAATAGTATTTTCATCTTAAAAATATCTTGGGCTTAAATAAGCGTTATTTTTTGTTCTAATATCGAATCTCAGCATAAACTCGTGACTTCCCCATTGATTAACTAATTTTCCATTGACAGGAAAGTCGTAAGCATAACCAATCATACAGAAGTCTTTTACTTGATAAGAAGCATTAAATCCTACAGCATCATTGATACGGTAAAGTACACCAAACCAAATTTGATTGTACAAATGAGCAGATACATTTACATCAAGTACAAGTGGTCCATTCGCAGTATATTTCAAAAGTAAAGACGGCTTAAGGTCTAAAACACTATTTACTTTATGAACATAACCAGCCATAGCATATAAATGGCGCTGAGCAACTGAATTTCCTGTATTGTTGTCGATAGATCTTTTAACGAGTTGCGGCACTGATACACCAGCATAAAATCGTTTTGCATATAAATAAGCACCAAATCCAAAATTAGCTTTCAAGATAGAATTAGATTGCAAAAAGTTAGGATCCGTATTATCCGTTACATTTAGACCAGAAAAGTCATACTGATTTTGTTGAATTCCTGCTGAAGCTCCAAGAGACAATCTCATGTCATCATCATTCAATTGAATATGATAAGCAAAAGTACCCATTGCATTTACTCCAGAGCGAGATCCTATACGATCATAACTTAAATTTCCTCCAACACCAATATGCTTTTGCGCAATTGGAGCATGAATTGAAAAGAATTGCGTTTTAGGCGCTCCTTCCCATCCTACCCATTGTGCTCGAGTAACTCCTGTGATGGTTAAATTATTAGTACTACCCGCATACCCAGCATTAAATTGCAAAGGATTGAAGAAGTACATTGATGTTTGCGCATCTTGCTGAGCCATTAATGGCAGCGCTGACAAACAAATTATTGCTATTAAATTAATCGTCCTCATCATATCTATTAAGGTTGAATTTCTAGGTATCCTGTGTAAGGATCTTGTGACTTTTTATTGGTATCTATTACATAAAAATAAGTAGAAGCAGGTAATGAATTTGCTGCAGTTCCCTTATAGTGACCATTCCAATCATTTTGATAAGGTTGCGCTTCAAACACAACACTTCCCCATCTATTATAAACGGTAACATGAATGTCTGGATATTGAGAGGCTAAATACTCTATTATCCAAAGATCATTCTTTCCATCATTATTTGGAGATAAAAATTGATTGATTTCAACCTCAGTTAATTCAGTACATCCTATATCAAATGTAGCTGAAACCACACATCCTGCAGCATCAGTAACTTGAACTGTATGATTTCCAGCATCAATATTATTAGCTACCGGACCATTTTCTCCAGTTTCCCAAACATAAGAATAAGCAGATTGACCGCCTTGCGCTAAAACAGTTAAGCTACCATTAAATTCTTTACATTCTGAACCAACTGAATCAATCTGAACTACAGTTAAAGGAAGTGGTTGTGTAATCGTTATACTCGTATCTGCTGTACAACCATCGTTGTTCTCTACTTGAACAGTATAAGTTCCAATAGACAAACCAGAAACGGATGGAGAATTTAATTGACTTGGCGCCCAGTTGTAAGTTAAGACACCTGAATTGTCAGTTGTAATTGAAATAACACCATTAGAACCACCGTAACAAGAAACATTGGTCACACTTACTCCTGTAATATTAATTGGTGTAGGAGGATCGATTTGAACCATATCAGTGGTAATACAACCATTAATATTATCGGTAACCGTTACAAAATACTGACCTGGACCACCAACAACTGGCGAAAGCGTATTAGCACCGGAAACAATTGTTGGACCAGACCAACTAACTGAAGAATTCACCGGATTCACCGTTCCCAAAATAACACCAGTATTGGTAATACAATCTAATCCTGTTGAAGGAGAAAGTGTGTAATTAAATACAGGAGAAGGCAATATATTAACAACAAATTGATCTTGAACACCTGGACAAGCGCCTAATTGCGCAGATACATCAATAGTACCTGATATAGTTGACCCTGTTGCATTTGAAGCTCCATTCCAAGTTGGAATTTGACCGTTACCTGAACTTCCAATTCCGATATTAGTGTTGTTATTCGTCCAAGAGATCGTTGCTCCGGTTGGTGTCGTAAAATAATCATTTGGATTAATTTGCGCGCCTGGACAAACAGTAAAATCAGTATTGCTATTCATTGTAATTTGTGGTTGAACCGCAACATTTACAATAATATCAGGACCAGGACATAAAATTGTTCCGATTGAAATCGTATAAACTACAGTATCAACTGTTGTTCCTGTATTGGTCAATACCTGAGCAATTGAATTTCCTGAACCAGCACTTTCACCTCCAATGGTTGCAGGAGCGGAAGCTGTCCAAGTAAAAGTAGCATTACTTAGGTTGGAACTAATAGCTATACTTGTAGCATCGCCACTACAAATCGTTTGAGCAGTAGGATCTACATTTAAATTTCCTTGTGGATTAACCGTAATGGTATGCACCACTGGAGCAACATTCGTACATCCAACACTTGCACTGATTTCTACAGTACCTGCTTGCGTTGTTGTATTAAATAAAGTAAGGGGATTAAAAGTCACTGGACTCACACCAGAACCTGTCATGGTAGTTACACCTGTTACATTGGTAGTGTCTGTGATTTCCCAAGTAATAACATATCCAGGAACCGTGGATGTCATAATGAATAGCGCTGATGAATCACCTGAACAAATCATTTGATTGTAAAAAGTCATATTAACAGAAGCTGTTGGATTGATCGTTACCACTTGCATGATAGAATCCACACCACAGAAATTAGCAGCATACATCCAAACATTATAGTCTCCTGGATTTGAGAATGTTATTTCCATATTATCAGTTCCATTGGTCCATTGGGTATAATCATATTGATTACCCACAAAACCATTACTTGAACCTAAACTTCCAGCAGTAACGGTGTAACCAGAGGTTTGATCTACTTGCCAATAATAAGAATAAGTAGAATCACATCCAGTAGAAGTCACATTTTCTCCACCTGAAGATTGATTATCAAATGTAACTGGTTCCCCTTGACAAATTGGAGAATTAGGATTATAATCAAACGCCGCTGAAGCCCCAGTGTTAATAGTGATAGGTCCAACAGTAATTACCGTAGGCAAACCATTATTGGAACAAATGTTCTGAGCAATTATAGTTGCAGAAAAAGCATTTTGAATTGGAGGGAAACCAGGCGCAAAAACATAATCAACACCACAAGACGAACTTACGAAAATATGAGAAACGGTAGTGTCATTATTTGTTGTAAACACAAGTGATGGAGATCCATCAGAAAAATTAACTGTGTAGTTAATTGGAACATCATTAGATAGAATATCTATAGAGTAAGGTGAAGGCAAACAAGTTGTTTGACCAGACCCAGAGACCGTTACTACCGGAGCATTACCGTTGAATACAATATAATTCTTTGAAGTTGAACAACCATTTATAGTTACTGTATGCGTAAGAGTATACTGACCTAAAGGATAAATATGACTTATTTGGGAGCCTGTCATATTGGTTTGATTCGAAGTTGCTCCATCACCCCAAGTAAAAGTTTGGGTAACACCACTATTATAAGTCGAATTGAAATTAAATAAGGAAGAATCAATAGCTCCACAATTTTTAAAGAAAATTAAGCCATTTTGTATTGTTGTACCATAACCTCCACCAACACTAGCGAGCGTAAGATTTGACACCGGAGTAACATTAACATCAATACCAACTGAAAATACTGACTGCTGACCATTGTTATTGTTAACTGTTAAGGTAGCCGATGTAGTTGGTGCTGTAGCTGTCGAATAAGTCACAACATGAGGTCCAATTCCTACTGCAGTAGCAGGAGAAGCTCCTGTGCCAAAATTCCAAGTATAGGTTGCACCTGCAGTGGTTTGAGAAGAAGTGTTATTATAAGTAATAGTACTTCCTTGACAAATTGTAATTAAACCACCAGAAACACTTGGAGATGTATTGAAACTTGCGGTTGGCGCCTGAGCATAAACCATATTGGTAAGGATCAAAAGCGCGAATGCGTAAATAATTTTAGACATATAGTAGTAATTAAAAACTCTAATTATGTGTATTAAAGTACAAAACTAAGGAAAAAATATTTAATATTTTAATCAATCCAGTTTATACCTTTTAGTAGTTTTTTTTGGGTTCGAATTGCATTTGAATCATCATTGGGTTGAAAATCGTATTCCCAAGAAGCCATTGGAGGCATACTCATTAAAATAGATTCAGTTCTGCCATTGGAATAGATGCCGAATTTGGTGCCCCGATCATGCAATAAATTAAATTCAACATAACGAGACCGTCTGTGTAATTGCCATTGCCGCTCCTTTTCAGTGGACTCATGAAGCTCTTGAAGATCAACTTGTTTCTTGTAAATACCAGGGAATGAAAGTGCTAATTCCTCACAAAAAGAAAAGAGTTGTTGCTTTGAAATTCCAGATGATTCATTTTGATGATCAAAAAATACCCCTCCTATTCCTCGTGTTTCATTGCGATGAGGTAGAAAAAAATAATCATCAGCCCAATCTTTAAATTTTTGATAAAAATCAGGATGATATTTATCATTAATTTTTTTTAGGTCTTTATGAAATTCAGTGGCTAAGGAATCATTAATATAATGTGGTGTTAAATCAATGCCTCCACCAAACCAATAGGTATTACCATCGATTTCGAAATATCGGACATTCATATGAATAATAGGATGTAAAGGATGTTTAGGGTGCAAAACAATCGAAACGCCAGTTGCATAAAAAGAATCTCCTTCCAGTTGAAGTTGTTTTCTCATCGCAGCACTTACTTTTCCATGAACAGCAGAAAAAGCAACGCCACCTTTTTCAATAACCCTTCCATTTTTAATGGTCCTTGTATAACCTCCACCACCTTCGGCTCTTTCCCATGCGTCTTCAATAAAAGAAGCGCCTCCATCCCACTCCTCTATTTCTTTAGTGATGAATTGTTGACAAGCACGAAAAGCATCACTAATTTCCTTGGCCTTCATTGTTGTAAATGGTTGATTCAAAATCTTGATATCTGATCATATAATGAGCGTTATTTTCTTTCATCGGAAGGGAATTTGTGATGATCGAAAAATTAATTTTTGTCATAACCCCTTCTGCACTTCCATTAGAGATAAAAATTAATTTAGGAACTACTGAAAGCATATCATAGCCCAAACAAGCCATTTTTGTAATATCAGCATTGTATTTTAAACGATATTTTTTATGCAAATTAATTACAGGCTGGGAATGATAGTTGAAACAACTTGAACTTAAATAATTAAAAGAAAAGCCATTTGAAGCAATCAAATTTAATTCTTTAAATTCCAACCAATCTTTTATTCCATATAATTCAGCGTTTTCACGATCCACCAATTTAGATAATATTTTTATTACCTCATCCTTTGAAGTGGAGAAACTAAGATACCTTGTTTTCTTATCCGACTTACTGAATAAAATGAAATCATTTGAATTACTTTCAATTATTTTTGGAGACTGGGCTTTTGAAATATTCCTGTATTGAGCCAAAAAGGACTCTTCCATTTCTAAATCCACTTTATTTTTAGATCTAATGAATACAATTTGTTCATTAGAATTATTCGACTTAAGATAGTTCGCCATTTCCACTGCAACGAGTGCATTTGAGCTTGGGATTTGATATACATATGGATTTTGCTTTAAAAGCTCTGAATTTAAATTAACAGGAACAACATCTATTATTTCATGCAGCGCGCAAAATTTAGCAACTTCTTCAGCTTGTTGTTTGTGCAAAGGAGAAATAACCAAATTGACATTTAACAATTCTTTACTTGCTAAAATTGAAGTTAAACTTTTACTAGCACTCGAATAATCATAAAAAGTCACCTCACCTTCCATACCCCATTTCTTTAAAGAATCAATTGCTAGTAAAGCACCCATATAATATTCCGTTGAAATCTTTGACATTCCTCTTAGTGGATATTTTACAGTATCTAATCCAAAAGGAAGGAACACCGCTATGTTTATGTTTTTATTAGGCGTGAATGCAAGCTTTGTAGTGAATTTAAATGGCTCAGATAACTTTGGGGGGATTTCACGATTTAGTTCTACCGCATCATTCGAATTATTCAAAGGAATTTTAATTATCGCTCCAGTTTTAAGCGATCCACTTTTTAATTTATTAATTTCTTTTAATTGCTCCGCTGGAACCATAAATCTCTTAGCAATCGTATATATGGTCTCGCCACCTTTTACAGTATAGTTAAGGACTGAATCTGTAAACTCAAAACTTCTAAGAATAATAACGGAGTCTTTTGGCGGATTTACAATTTCATTTTCTGGCTTTTCATCCCAAATCGGCAATCTTAAGGCTGCATTTTTTATGGTCAAAATCTGCCCGATTTTGATTCCCAAGTCAACACCTGGATTCTCAATAATTAATGAATCAACTTTAACAAAATACTGACTCGCGATCCTAAATAATGTTTCTTTAGCAATAACAGTATGCTTAATTGTCCCTCGTTTAATGGGTAAATATAACTTCTGTCCAACTGTTAATGAAAAATTATTGCTTAAAGAATTTCTTTTTGCAATTTCTTCACTGCTGTAATTTGTTTTTTGAGCAATGGAATAAAGGGTCATTCCAGAGGTAACCTCAACAACATGACACAATACCTTTTCATGTTCTAGCACAGGGATTAACTGTTGAGCACTTAAAAAATGGGACAGCAGTAAGGTGAGCGCTAGAAAAGTATTTTTAATTCTCATATTTTATTCCCATTCAATAGTAGCTGGAGGTTTTGAACTTATATCATAAGTAACTCTATTGATACCTTTAACTTGATTGATGATTTTATTTGAAATAGAGGCAAGGAATTCATAAGGAAGATGACACCAATCCGCTGTCATTCCATCGGTTGAAGTCACAGCTCTAAGCGCTACTGCGTTTTCATAAGTGCGTTCATCTCCCATTACCCCTACAGTTTGAACAGGAAGGAAAATACTTCCGGCTTGCCAAACATCTTTATACAAATCAGCTTCTTTCAAGCCATTAATAAATATGGAATCCACTTCTTGAAGAATGGCAACCTTTTCTTTGGTCACCTCTCCCAAAATTCTTATTCCTAATCCAGGACCTGGAAATGGGTGTCTGCTTAATATTTTATCATCGATGTTTAATGCTGCACCAATTCTTCTTACTTCATCCTTAAACAACAAACGCAAGGGTTCAACTACGCTTAATTTCATGTAATCTGGTAATCCACCTACATTATGATGTGACTTAATGGTTTGTGATGGACCTCCAGTACCTGAAACGGACTCAATTACATCTGGATAAATGGTACCTTGACCCAGCCATTTTGCATTTTCCACTTCTTTTGATGCTTCATTAAAAACATCTATAAATACTTTTCCAATTGCTTTCCTTTTTAATTCAGGATCGGTCAAGCCTTTCAATTCAGCATAAAACAATTCAGAAGCATTGATACCTTTAACATTTAACCCCATTCCTTTATAGGATTCTAATACTTCAGCGTACTCATTCTTTCTTAGCAATCCATTATCAACAAAAATACAATGTAAATTTTCTCCAATGGCTTTATGAAGAAGTACCGCAGCAACAGAAGAATCTACCCCTCCAGAAAGGCCTAAAATAACACGGTCGTTTCCTAGTTGTTCTTTCAATTTAGCTACACTTTCATCGACAAATAAAGCGGGGGTCCAATCTGCTGAGCAAGAACATACATTGTAAATAAAATTCTTTAACAATTGCGTACCTTCTAAGGAATGATAAACTTCCGGGTGAAACTGAACACCAAAAGTATCCTCTCCTAATATTTCATATGCTGCAATGGCAACATCAGCAGTACTTCCAACTACCATGTAATTTTCAGGAATATCCGTAATGGAGTCTCCATGAGACATCCAGACTTGCGAATCCATTGAAATTCCCTGCATTAATCGAGAATTAGAATTCACCATAGATAAATTGGCTCTTCCATACTCTCTTGTATTAGATGATTGTACCTTACCGCCAAACTCCTGTGCTAATAATTGCGCACCATAACACACTCCAAGAAGTGGTAAATGTCCTTTAAAGACTCCTAAGTCTGGTTTTGGGGCTGCAACATCTCTCACAGAGAAAGGACTGCCAGATAAAATTACTCCTTTTAAATTAGCGAAGTCCACTGGAATTTTATTCCAAGGGTGGATTTCACAATAAACATTTAGCTCTCTAATTCTACGCGCAATCAATTGGGTATATTGTGAGCCGAAATCAACGATTAAAATGGTTTCATGCATAGGACAAAGATAATTGATATTCCTAAGCACTTACAAAAATTTATTCCTAAGATTTTATTTTTTTAACATGCATTCAGTGTGGATTGATTTTTATAACTACTAAATTGATTAACTTTGGACTTTAAATTAAGATAACTATTGCAATGATAAGTGACCTAATAAAAAAGATTTTTGGTGATAAGAACGCTAAAGACGAAAAATTATACCAGCCTTTTATAGTTGATACCAATAATGCATTACAAATAATTCAGAATCTAAGCGATACTGAACTTAGAGGAATGACAAACTCTTTTCAAGAAAGAATTAAAAATGAAAAGCAACATTTAGAAGACGATTTGAAATCGCTTGAAACAAAAGCTGCTGACAGTGCTACTTCTATTGATGATAAAGAGGATTTATTTGAACAAATCGATAAATTATCTAAAGCAATTGATGAACAAATCGAATTGACTTTGTTAGAAATTTTACCTCAAGCATTTGCTGTAGTTAAAGAAACTGCCAACAGATGGGTGACAAATGGTCAATTGGAAGTTGATGCTTTGGACTTTGACAGAGATCTTTCCTTAAAAAAAGATGGTATCACCATAAACGGTACTAAAGCTATTTGGCATAATGAGTGGACTGCAGCGGGAACTAAAGTAAAATGGAACATGGTTCATTACGATGTTCAATTAATGGGTGGAGCTGTTTTACACAAAGGAAATATCGCTGAAATGCAAACAGGAGAAGGTAAAACACTTGTTGCAACACTTCCTGTATATTTAAATGCATTGGCAGGAAAAGGAGTGCATATTGTTACCGTTAACGACTATCTTGCAAAACGAGATTCAGAATGGATGGGACCTTTATATCAATTTCATTGCTTAAGCGTAGATTGTATAGATAAGCACCAACCCAATTCAAATGAACGCAGATTAGCTTATCAAGCTGATATTACTTTTGGAACTAATAATGAATTTGGTTTTGATTATCTGAGAGATAATATGGCTGGACAAGTTGATGAATTGGTTCAGAGAAAACATCATTTTGCCATTGTCGATGAAGTCGATTCAGTTTTAATTGATGATGCTAGGACACCCTTAATTATTTCTGGTCCTACTCCAAAAGGTGATGAGCATGAATTTCATGAATTAAAACCGAGAATTGAAAGAATAGTTTCTGCACAAAAAGCATTGGTTCAACAATGTTTAATTGATGCTAAAAGATTACTATCCGTAATTAATACACCTCCAGAAGATAAAAATGAGGCTAAAGTAATGTTGGAAGAAGGTGGAATTGCCTTACTAAGAGCACATAGAGGATTGCCTAAAAATAAAGCGCTTATTAAGTATTTGTCTGAACCGGGCATCCGCGTTCATCTTCAAAAAACTGAAAATTTTTATATGCAAGAACAAGGAAAGCATATGAAAAAAATAGACCTTGAATTGTTCTTTGTTATTGAAGAGAAAAACAACACCATTGAATTGACAAGTAAGGGAATTGATTTAATCTCAGGATCTGATGAAAGAGATTTTTATATCATGCCTGATATTGGTGCTGAAATTGCCAAACTTCAAAAAGATAATTTAGATAAAGAGCATTTTCTTTCTGCAAAAGACGATCTTGTTAGAGAATATTCTATCAAATCAGAAAGAATTCATTCCATCAATCAATTATTAAAAGCATATACTTTATTTGAAAAAGAAGTTGAATATGTTATTCTTGACAGTAAAGTGAAAATTGTTGACGAATCAACAGGTCGTATTCTTGAAGGCCGCAGGTATTCTGATGGTTTACATCAAGCTATTGAAGCAAAAGAAAATGTTCAAATTGAAGCGGCAAGTCAAACTTATGCGACTGTAACGCTGCAGAATTATTTTAGAATGTATCATAAGTTAGCGGGTATGACCGGAACGGCGGAGACGGAAGCTAAAGAATTTTATGATATTTATAAATTGGATGTCATTATCGTTCCAACCAATAGAAACATCATTAGAAAAGATGATAATGATTTGGTATTTAAAACTGCCTTGGAGAAATTCAACGCTGTAATTGATGAAATTGAAAAATTAGTTGCTGCAGGAAGACCTGTACTGGTAGGAACAACAACAGTAGAAATTTCAGAATTATTGAGCCGAATGCTTCAATCAAGAAATGTAGTACATCAAGTATTAAATGCAAAATACCATCAAAAAGAAGCTGAAATTGTAGCCAGTGCTGGAATGGCGGGTTCTGTAACCATTGCAACCAATATGGCGGGTCGTGGTACTGACATTAAATTAGGTCCAAATGTTAAAGAAGCAGGCGGATTGGCGATTATTGGTACAGAAAGACATGATTCTCGTCGTGTAGACAGACAGTTAAGAGGTCGATCAGGAAGACAAGGAGATCCGGGATCTTCTCAATTTTTTGTATCCTTAGAAGATGACTTGATGCGAAAATTTGGATCAGAGCGCATTGCAAAACTTATGGACCGTATGGGACTTAAAGAAGGTGAAGTGATCACGCATGGAATGGTTTCCAAATCAATTGAACGCGCTCAGAAAAAAGTAGAAGAGAATAATTTTGGCATCAGAAAGCGTTTATTGGAATATGATGATGTAATGAATGCGCAAAGAAAAGCGATTTACAAGAAACGCAAAAACGCCCTATTTGGTGATCGTTTGGATATTGATGTAGATAATATGTTTTATGAGCATTGCGAAACAACAGTTCTAAAATCTTCTAAAAGTTCTTTCCAAGAATTTGAGATCGAATTAATTCGTACCATTGGTATTGACTCACCTGTATCAGAGCAAGAATATAAATCTCTAGATCAAATGGAACTCATCCATAAGGTTTACATTTCTATGATGGAGCAATATAAAAGAAAAGGAGAGAAAATTGCCCTTACTGCAATGCCTCAAATTAAACATGTTTTTGAGACACTTTCAGACAAATATAAAAATATTGTATTCCCCTTAACCGATGGTAGAAAGGAATTACAACTTATCATTAATCTAGAAGAAGCATATAAATCAAATGGTGCGGTAATCAATAAAGCATTTGAAAAAAACATCATTTTAGGAATGATAGACAATGAGTGGAAAGAACATTTAAGAGAAATGGACGATTTGCGTTCAGCTGTTAATAATGCCACTTATGAGCAAAAAGATCCATTAGTAGTCTATAAATTAGAATCTTATGAGTTGTTTAAAAACATGCTTGCAAGATTAAATGAAGAAGCTATTGAATTATTAATGAAGTTGAATATTCCAGCAGAGCAAGCATTGCAAAGTACCAATAAGGAAGATAATCAAAGTCATTATGATAATGCAATGACTAATAATTCTAATGCAACACCACCACCTCAATTTAGAGGAAGTGATGGTTATAGACAAGCAATTGAAAATTCAATGCCACAGCAAGAAAAGAAACAACCAGTAATTGCGGAACCAAAGGTTAATCGCAATGATGCTTGTCCTTGTGGAAGCGGAAAGAAGTTCAAACAATGCCATGGAAAATAATGAGTAATTGGGACAATAAAAGCATAGTTATTATCGGTTCCGGCGCTGTTGCTCATTATTTCACAAATTTATTTATTGAAAAAGGGATTTCTATTTCAGGAATTCACAGTAGAAATGAAACAAGTGGTAATCATATTGCAAAGCAATATAATATTCCCTTTTTTAATTCAATTTCAGCTTCCAGTGGCGCAGTCTATTTTGTAGCAGTCAAAGATGATGCTGTGATTGCAATAATTAATGAACTCCCAAAGACTGCAGCAGTTATTTACACTTCTGGAACTATTGATTTGTCTCATATAAACCATCCTAATTGTTCCGTATTTTATCCCTTACAATCTTTTGATGGAGATCTTTCTATCAAAGCAGACGAAATTCCTATATTATTAGAAAGCAAAAATACTGAGTCGAATATAGATTTACAGCAGCTCTGTAAAACGGTAGGACTCCCCTATTTCCAGGTAAATTCTGAAAAAAGAAAAGAAATACATCTTTGCGCAGTTTTTCTAAATAATTTCATTATTCACATGGGTAATATTGCTTTTGATGAAATGAAATCAAGAAATATTGAATCTGAAATCCTAAAACCATTACTTGAAAAAACAATGCGTCAATTGCTTACAGGAGATTCACTTCAAAAACAGACTGGTCCCGCCAAAAGAAATGACAAAAGCACTATAATTGAACATAAAAAAATGCTTTCGGGAGAAAATTTAGAAGTTTATAACGCTATGACCAATAGTATTTTAAAAAAGTTTGGATATGAATTATAAAAATAAACTTAGAGCTATCGACACCTTTATTTTTGATGTTGATGGCGTGCTTACCAATGGCCTAGTTCATTTATTTGACAATCAAATTTATAGAAGCTTAAACTGCAAAGATTCTTATGCCATTCAATATGCGCATAAAATGAACTATAAAGTATTTATTATAACTGGAGGAGATTCTATTGATATTCAAGAAAGATTATTGGAATTAGGTGTAACTGAAGTTAGGCTTAAAAGTCATAATAAAGTCGCTGTATATAAAGAATTAAAAGAAAAATATCAGCTTGTTGATGCACATGTTTTGTATATGGGCGATGACATTCCTGACATTCCTTTATTGAAAATGGTTGGTCTTGCTGCTTGTCCTTCGGATGCTAGTATTGATGTATTACAAAATACGAATTATCAATCTCCTTTAAAAGGTGGTGAAGGATGTGTTAGGGAAATCATGGAACAAGTAATGCGTGTACAAGAAAAATGGATGAAAGATTTGGCTTTTGAATGGTAAATTAAACCGCTGATGCTTTCTCCCAATGGGCATTAAGAAGCACAATTAATTTTCGTGAAATATTATTCATGTAGCGTTTGGTTCTGTATCCTCCTACCCAATTAATACCTCGGATGGCATTTGTAAAAAACATCTCATCAGCTGATAGCAGATGCTGAGGAAGAATAGAACATTCGTAAACTTTTATCCCATTATTTATAGCCAAATTGATTATCTGCATACGCATGGTTCCAGCAATACACCCTTCGTCTAAACCTGGAGTATACAACACACCATTACTAACAATAAATACATTGCTGCTTGATGACTCGATTACATTACCTTGTTCATTCGTTAAAAGCATGTCATCTAAACCAACTTCATTGCCATAAATCGCAGCCATTACATAAGTTAAGCCCATTTTTGTTTTAAAATTGGACATGAAATTTTTATACAATTTGATATCCTTATAGATATCTACTTCTAATCCTTTAGAATTTAACTCAAAATGGTTGACAATATAAGGATACACTTCGATATAGAAAGTACATTCATTTGATTCCGGAAGATAAGCTCCTCCTGTCATTCTATCTAGTGAAATCCTACAACGACCTCCAGTTTTAATACCAGATTTAATGAGAAGTTCAATTATTTTTTCCTCGAAAAAAGCAGCAGTATAAAAACTTGGTACACGCATTTTCAAAACACGAGCACCTTGCAACATCCTTGTGATATGATGTTCGATATTTAAAGGCTTACCTTCCATAACACGAACACTTTCAAAAACACCATCGCCATATAAATGTCCTCGGTTACCAGGATTTATAGTTGGAGCCTCATTGGAGAGCATTGTTCCGTTGTTATTAATATATAAGGTCATACTCAAAAGAATAAATGTAAGAAAGATTTTCCCTTTTCCAAATTCAAAAGTAGCACAAAAAGAATTCCAAATAAAGCACCGCCGATATGAGCATCATGTGCAATTCCTGATTTTACCTTACGCATTGCATAATATTCAATCAATAAATAGATGGGTCCAAATAAATAGGCAGGTATGGGAATAGGAATGAAGATCAACATTAATTTCATGGTTGGATTCCAAAGAATTGCTGCAAAAATAACAGCAGAAACAGCACCCGAAGCACCCAAAGATCGATAAGAGCTATTGTCTTGATTTCTTAAATATGGAATTATCGTTGCTGCAACGCCACCTATTAAATAGAGCAAAATAAATAAAGAAATTCCCTTCTCTGGTCCATAAATTTCATTCCACTGCTTGGATAAGATTTGTCCCAAAAAGTACAAGGACATCATATTAAACAACAAGTGCTGCCAATCTGCATGAATCCAACTGTGGGAAAACAATCGGTAACGCTCGTTTAAATGTTTAACATTATAAGGGATAAATAACATTTTTTCTCTAAGCTCATGTTTTTCAAATGCTTGCCATGAAAAAAGAACATTTAATGCAATTAAAATAATAACTATTGAAATCATTTTATTTAATTTATTTACTCTTTACCGTTCAATATCAAATATTTAGAACTTGAACTAGCTTGTAATTTTATTTTTGGTTAAAAGTAAGTATATTCACCTTTAAATATGAAGAAAAAAGCCCTATTTATTTTCTTGTTACTTTTTTTATTTTCTTGTGGATCAAAGGAAGGAAGTGAAATTTCGTTCTTAAAAGACAAAACATTAAAAGTTTCTGAAAAAATGGAACTCTTAATCGAATCAGATTATCTAAAGAAGCTGGGGCTTTCAAAAGAAGAAATAGTTTGGGTTCAAGAAATTTATCAAAAAAGAAACTTAAAACCTTTTTTTGCAAATGATTCAAGCCTTAATAAAAAAGGCGAAGCAATAGAAATATGGCAGAAGCATCCTCTTTATTTCGGGATTCCTCAAAAAAGGTTGGTGAAATTGAAGAAAATTAACTTGCATCCTCTTGAAAAAGATGTTTTGATGACCCTCAATAACGCAAGAATATTAGAAGATTTAAATAAGGGTATTTTTAATTTTGACAGTAAAACCTTAAAACCTAAAGCGCTACCTACAACAGAAGCGTATATTTTAACATTGAAACAATTAGACACCATTTCGATAGATCGTTTATTTTTGAAACAAGGTAGTTTAGATAGCAATTATCGATTTCTTGCACAGCACCTTTATGATTATTGCATGCGATACCAAATCGACACAACAAATTATCATATAAAAACGCGTTCTGAAGACAGTTTAAGTAAATTTAGTGCTGTACAAAATGCACTTCAAGGTAAAAATTATTTAAGCCCTGGCGATTGGGATCTTAAGAATGGTATCACGGCCTTAAAATTATTTCAAACACACAATGGCTTATCTCCTGATGGAATTCTTAATTCCTATACAGCAACAGCACTCAACGAATCAACAGAACATAAAGTCCTTAGAGCTATGCTAAGTCTTGACAAATTGAGACAATCAAAAATTCATCAAGAAAAATACATGCGCATTAACATTCCAGAATATCGACTTTATTACTATGCCAATGATAGTTTAAAAAGTGAAAATAGAATTGTTGTAGGAAAAGTAAGCAATAAAACACCCGAACTAAATTCTATTGTCACGCAAGTGATTGCCCTTCCCTTTTGGAAAGTTCCTTCAGATATTGCGAACCACGAAGTGTTACCTTCCGTTAAGAACAATAGCGGCTATCTTGCGAAACATCATTATAAAATATACAAAGAAAAGGATATTGAAATAGATCCAAGTACAGTATCATGGAAAGGAAAATCAAATTTTTCTTATACCCTTATTCAACAACCTGGAGTCGACAATAGCCTCGGACTGATCAAATTTGAATTTGCAAACAAATTCAATGTTTATGTTCACGACACACCATCAAAAACCTTATTCAGAAATCCAGTCAGAAGTTATTCCCATGGTTGTATGCGCTGTGAAAATCCAATTGAATTGGCAAAAATAGTTTTAGATAATGATAAAATTGGAAAGAAAAGGAATGTTGTAACCAAAGATTCTTTGGATAGCATTATTTCTAGAGGTATTAACTATCCCATCGCATTACAAAGAAGTTTCCCAATTTTTGTTTACTATCAAACAGTTGTTGCCTATAGAAATCAATTACTGTTTCATTTAGATATTTATGATAGAGATCAAGAATATTTAGATTTGCTGAACAACTATTGAGAATTACGCTTAATTTTGCTCTATAAAACAAAACCATGATAATCTCCCCCTCTGTTCTTTCTTGTGATTTCGGTAATATCGAAAGAGATACTAAAATGTTAGATGCATCTGAAGCCGATTGGCTGCACATAGATGTAATGGATGGTGTATTTGTTCCTAATATTTCATTTGGATTCCCAGTTTTACAAGCCATTAGAAAACACACCAATAAAACATTAGATGTACATTTAATGATTCAAAATCCAGATAATTATCTGGAAGAATTTAAAAAAGCAGGTGCAGATATATTAACCGTACATTACGAAGCCTGTACCCATTTACATCGGACCATTTCTCGAATAAAAGAATTAGGAATGAAAGCAGGAGTTGCCTTAAATCCACATACGCCTGTTCAAGTTCTTGAAGAGATCATTGGTCAATTAGATTTAGTGCTGATTATGAGTGTAAATCCAGGTTTTGGAGGACAATCATTTATTGATGAAAGCATACCAAAAGTTAAAAGATTGTCTGCTTTAATTGCGAAACATCAATCCAAAGCAATTATTGAAATTGATGGAGGTGTTAATCTAGCAACGGGGAAACTACTTGCAGAGGCTGGTGCACAAGCGTTGGTTGCTGGGAGTTTTGTGTTTAACTCAGCAATACCTAGTGAAACCATCAAAGCGCTAAAACAATTATAGCGTAACCTTATGCGTATAGGCGCGTTTCAAAAAAGCATATGAAATACATATTATTATTTCTTTTTATCTCTATTGGGTTGTTTACTTTAAACAGCCAGGTTGATCTAGCGCAAAAGGAAATAGAATTAAATGAAAAATTACTAGATTTTCGCTCCGCTAAAACGGATCAAGAAATCAATAAAAAAGGCCTTGAATTTAAAAATGCCATGTTGAATTTCTTGAAATTAGACGGAGCATTTACCTATACTTTCACTCAATTAAAAACAGTCGCAATTATAGACAGTCCTGACAAATTGGTACGCATCGTAAATTGGAATTTAGAATATACTGATTTGTCTTATGCTTACGCAGCTTTTGTCATGAAATTAGAAAGTGAAGACGAGCCGATTAAAATAATTGAACTTGTTGATAAACTTGATCCTTATACCGTTAAACCAGAAGGCGTAATTGATGCTAAAAATTGGTACGGCGCCTTATATTATAAAATCATCCCAGTCGAATATAATGACAAGATAGAGTATACGCTACTGGGTTGGGATGGAGGAACAAGCGGAAGTAACTTCAAATTAATTGATGTGCTTACTTTTACTGCAAATTCAGCAAAATTAGGCAGTCCTTTATTTGTCAAGAAGAAAACAACTTCTAAGCGTATTGTATTTGAATATTCTGACAAATCCTCCATGTCATTGAAATATGATGATAAATATCAACGCATTGTATTTGACCATCTTTCACCTGAATCAGCAAGTTTGGTCGGCGTGTTTTCCTATTATGTTCCAGATTTTTCATACGACTCTTATATTTGGGAAGAAGGTAAATGGGTTCTAGAGGAAGATGTAATTGCAGTAAATACAAGTGGAACAAGTAAACATCGAACTATATACACATTAGATCCTAAAACTGGGAAAACAAAAGAAGAAAAAATAAAGGAAGATTGGGTGAATCCAGAAGATCTAAGTAAAAAAGGCGATATAGGTCATGTCGCTAGAACAGTCGAAAGCGAAGCCCTATTAAATTCAGATAGCGAAGCGTTAGATGCTAAAGTTAAAAGAAACAAACGCGATCGCCGCACTCCAGATGGACTTTCTGTAACGACCGGAAAGTACAAGAAAAAGAACCGTCGTACTACAAAACCATAGATGCAATTAGGTATAATCAATAAGTTAAAAATCAACCGAATAACTCCTCCTGGAGCATTTTTAGAAGACCTTCAAGGAAACGAAGTTTTACTTCCCACAAAATATCTAACAGAAGATATGGAATTGGATTCAGAAGTAAGTGTTTTTATAATGAAAGATTCTGAAAATAGAATTGTTGCTACAACAGAAACGCCTCATCTTCTATTAGGTGGATTCAACTATTTGAGAATTGCTGAAGTAAACCCATACGGAGCATTTGCCGATTGGGGCTTAGATAAAGATTTATTCGTTCCTTTTCGAGAACAATTACACAAAGTATATATTGACGAAAAATACTTATTTGTCCTAAAGTACGACCATGAAACAGATCGCTTATTTGGTAGTATGAAAATTAAAAAGTCTCTTGACCCTTGTTTAAATGATATTACTGGTGAAGAAGTTGAACTTTTAATCTGCGAGAAATCAGACCTTGGCGTTAATGTCATTGTGAACAATAGGCATGGTGGGTTAATTTATCATCAAGATTTCAATAAACCATTAGAGCGCGGAGAGCGTACGGTAGGATTTGTATCTAAAGTGAGGGAAGACGGGAAATTAGACATACGATTCGAACCCTTAACTTTTGAAAAGTATGATCTAGCTACCGAAGATTTATTAGAAAAATTAAGAGTTGAAAAAACTATTTATCTCACGGATAATTCCAGTCCTGAAGATATTAGAGAATATATGGGAATGAGTAAAAAAACCTTCAAACAAGCAATTGGGAAACTATATCGATATAGAAAAATAGCGCTGTTTCCCGATAGAATTGAATTTATTGAAAAATAAGGTTCATTAATCATTATGCCAACAGACTCCTGTTTCATTCGTTTTAGTTCCGAAATTGATGGCATTGAAATGCCTGAAAAATTTGATTATCCTTTTTATTACGACCCTACCCCACTTGCTTTGCTCGCTGCAAACGAATTAAAGCGCTATTTAAGAACTCAAGAAGATTGGGTGCATAATTTTGGAATAGACCCAGAGCTCAATTCTTTGGTTATTGGAAAAATGTTTGGCGTATTGGTGGTTAAAAATGAACAGGGTGAACTCGGTTATTTAAGGGCGTTTTCAGGAAAATTAGCAGGTGGTAATCACCATGATCAATTTGTACCTCCCGTGTTTGATATGCTTAAAGAAGATGGTTTTTATAAAAAAGAAGAAGCCATTGTAAATGAATTTAATGCAAAAATTCTCGCATTTGAAACAGATCCAATCTTCATGAGAATGAAAGTGGAATTACAAGTCTTAAAAAAACAAGCTGAAGAATCTATTAAGCAAACAAAAATCGATATTAAGCAAGCGAAATTAGAGCGAAAAAAACAAAGAACTGAATCATTATCGATGCATCAAGAGGAAATTAATATCCTTCTAAAAAACCTAAGCGAAATAAGTATAAGAGAACAATTTGAATTAAAAGATCAACAAAAATATTGGAATCATCACCTTACATCACTAGAGGAGAAAATTCAAATTTATGAGGAAAAACTCAACGCATTAAAACTAGAACGAAAAAATAAATCCGGAAAAATTCAAGCCCAATTATTTGAACAATATCTTTTTTACAATCAAAATTTAGAATCTAAAAGTCTAGGGAGTATATTTTCAGACACACCTTTTCATCAACCACCTGCAGGAGCAGGAGAATGTGCAGCACCCAAACTTTTACAGTATGCCTTTCAACATAAGTTAAGTCCTATAACAATAGCTGAATTTTGGTGGGGCGATGCCCCTAAATCAGAAATCAGAGCTCACGAACAATTTTATCCAGCTTGCAAGGGTAAATGCGAACCCATATTAGCGCATATGTTAAATGGAATTGAAATCAATGAGAATACTTTACTGCAAAACCCTGGCGAAGGAAAGTCCTTAGAAATAATTTATGAAGATGATGCTATTGCAATCATCAATAAACCCTTTGAATTTTTATCTGTCCCCGGAAAAAACATCAAAGATTCTGTTGCGGAGCGCATGAAAATATTGTATCCAGATGCGACCGGTCCATTGGTGGTTCATCGATTAGATATGTCAACATCAGGATTAATGCTGATAGCAAAAACTATTGCGGTACATAAAGTACTTCAGAGACAATTCATAAAAAGGAAAATCGAAAAAGAATATGAAGCCTTATTAGAGGGTGAATTACAAACGCATGAGGGCAGTATTAATTTGCCTTTGCGCTTAGATATTGATGATCGACCAAGACAATTGGTTTGCTTTGAACATGGGAAATTAGCCCAAACAGACTGGGAACTTTTAGAATTAAAGGACGGAAAATCTAAAGTTCGCTTTAAACCCGTTACAGGACGGACGCATCAATTAAGAGTTCACGCTGCGCACCCGCTTGGACTCCAAATGCCTATTGTAGGAGATGATCTTTATGGTAAAAAAGAAAAGCGTTTGTACCTGCATGCTGCTAAACTAAGCTTTTATCATCCCATCAATCGTCAGTGGTTGACCTTTGAATTGAAAGCAGATTTTTAATTTAGAATTGATGTTTTGACTTTAAATCGTTTGACCTATAAGATTTCTAAAGGCAGAAATTATATTTTTAAAAGAAATAATAAATCAAAGAGATTTCTATCCTAGAATTAACTACAAAAGTTTATCTTTGTTTAAACAAACTAGGCGCATGCAAGTTATTTTGAATCATCAGAAAATTCAACAGAAAATAACCCGATTAGGGCATCAAATCATTGAAAATTGCGTCGATGAAAAAACCATTTATATCGGTGGAATAATAGGTAACGGTTATATCTTAGCCCAATCATTAGCGAAAATAATTAGTGATCATTCAGAGATTAAAGTTCATGTCTTTGAAGTGAAAATTAATAAAGAAGAGCCTTGGAAATATCCAATAACCTTTTCAATCGATGAGAAATCGCTTAAAAAAGGATTTATTGTTCTTGTTGATGATGTAATCAATTCAGGAAAAACAATGCAGTATGCACTTGTTCGATTTCTTGAACAAGCTACTAAATCAATTAAAACTGTCGTATTAGTCGATCGACAACACAGAAGATACCCCATTAAAGCAGATTTTGCAGGACTAGGCTTATCAACTACCTTAAAAAATAGAGTTGAAATCGACCTTAATGCATTAGATTCGAAGGCCTATTTAATATGAAAAAAATAACTGAATCAGACTCTAATTATCAGCATCTAGAAAAGATGTCCAGTCTTGATTTGTTGCGCAACATCAACAAAGAAGATCAAACTGTTGCCGAAGCTGTCTCTCTTGAAATTCCAAATATTGAAGCCTTTATTGAAGCTTGTTTTGAAAGGATGAAAATTGGCGGAAGACTTTTTTACCTAGGAGCAGGCACCAGTGGTCGACTGGGTATTGTTGACGCAAGTGAATGTCCACCTACCTTTGGAATTGATCACGGAATTGTAGTTGGTATTATTGCTGGTGGAGATACCGCCATTCGTAAAGCGGTGGAATTTGCCGAAGATGATCGCGAACAAGCATGGAAAGATTTAGCACCTTTTAACTTAACTAAAAACGATACTATTGTTGGGATTGCAGCCTCTGGATCAACTCCTTATGTTCTTGGCGCGATTGAAAAAGCTAATGAATTAGGAATACTAACGGCTGGAATTTCTTGCAACCCCTCCTCCCCACTCTCGGCATTAGCTCAATTTCCAATGGCTCCTGTAGTTGGACCAGAATTTGTTACCGGAAGTACGCGTATGAAATCTGGTACCGCACAAAAACTAGTTTTAAATATGATCTCAACCACCCTAATGATCAGATTGGGAAAAGTAAAGGGTAATAAAATGGTTGATATGCAATTGAGCAATCATAAATTGGTGGATCGTGGGATCAAGATGATTATTGATGAACTTCAAATTGAACATGAACTGGCAAAAGAATTATTAGAAAAAACGGGGTCTGTTCGCGCAGCAGTTAATCACTATAACAACAACAAGATATGATTCCTTTTGATCCCAATGGTGTAGGAATTGCCAATGGAAATATCTTTGGATTTCCAATTAATGAACAAGAAGCATCGATTGTATTGATTCCTGTACCTTGGGACGCAACCGCATCATATGGAAAAGGAACAAGTAATGGTCCCGCTGCAATTCTAGATGCTTCTACGCAGTTAGATTTTTATCATCCGCAATTGGAACATGCCTTCGATACTCAGATTTTCATGTCCCCCATATCTCAAGAATGGTCCGAAATCAATAGTACTTGTTGTCAAATGAGTAAAGATTATCTTGCCGAACTTGAAGTCATCGGAGAAGAACAAGCAAGAGAAAAATATGCTGATGAATTAAGTTATATCAATAAAGCACATGAAGCCCTTAGGTCCAATTTGATGGAACGATCCTTAGACTTAATCAAACAGGGTAAAATTGTTGCTGTTTTAGGAGGAGAGCACTCTACTCCACTTGGATTACTGGAAGCATTAAATTCACAACATGATTCCTTTGGGATTTTGCAAATTGATGCCCATGCTGATTTAAGAAATGCCTATGAAGGTTTTGATCAATCACATGCCAGTATAATGTATAATGTTTTGGATAGATGTAAAAATCTTGAAAAATTAGTTCAAATTGGAATTCGTGATATTTCTGCCAATGAGGTTGAATTGAGTAAGAGTCATCCAAAAGTTGTTACTTTTTATGATTGGGATTTGAAATCAGGGAATTTTGAAGGAAAAAAATGGTCCAAACAAGTTCAAGAAATCATTGCTGAATTGCCACAAAATGTATACATTTCATTCGATATTGATGGTTTAAAACCTGAATTATGTCCCAACACCGGAACACCAGTAGCGGGTGGATTTGAATTGGAACAAATTTCCTATTTATTATTCCAACTTGTTGCAACAGGAAGAAGGATTATTGGATTTGATTTGAATGAGGTGGCCCCGGGTGAGAACAATGATTGGGATGCTAATGTTGGCGCAAGAGCACTTTGGCAACTCGTTTGTGCCTGTGAAAAAAGCAGAAGAAATCATGCTTAAAAAGTTAGCGCGAAATACTTGGTTTTTATTATGGCTGATCTCCATCATGGCATTTGCTTTTAGTATTTACAGAAGTGTTTCTTTCACGGGTTTAAGCACTGCTAAATGGGCGGTTTATGCACTAGGCCCAAGTGTGATTATGGGCTTAAGTTTTATACATTTAAATTGGTTTGTGAAATTAGTAAGCATCATTAATATTGCCATCTATTTAAGCATCGCCTCTTTTTTCATGATTCATTTAAATGATTTTGAAAATTATTGGCATTTGTTATTACTTCCAATACTCTTTAGCTTTTATTTTACATGGGCTGCTTTGATAAAATCTCTCAGAATTAAATGGCGCTACCTTAGTCAAATTACACTGAGTTTGGCTTGTGTTTTTTGCCTTTTAGATATTGGACTAGACTTTAAAATAGAATTAATGAATCAGCTGTTCTATTTTAATTTTATAGCCGCTATTGTCTTGCCTTTATTAAGTCCATTCCAAGAGCAAAAAGTAAAGGAATTAACAGAAAACACAAATGAATAAGTTTGGATTTCTATTTATTTAGAAAAGTCCCAAAACCTTGTACTCGTTTTTCCCAATAACTAGACCCTGTTATTTTATCAAAAGTAATTCCCTTGCTGCTTGATGCATGAATCATTACTAAATCTTGGCCTTTTTCAGAGACTAAAATCCCAACATGAGATACTTCTGTACCATTTGAGAAAAAGACTAAATCACCTATTTGAGCTTGATCTTTGGTTAATTTAATGGAATTTTCATATTGTTCCTTTGCCCTTCTTGGAACATTAATTCCATAATGTAACAGCACATAGGAAGTGAATCCACTACAATCAAATCCCTGTGGACTTTGTCCTGCCCAAACATAGGGAGTTCCTAAGTAGTTTTTAGCATAATCAATTATTCCGGATCTTTCTTTTAATTCAATACTTGCTGGGGCTACCCATTCGAATTTTCCATCTGTCTCATTAAAATCGATATCAAGAAAAAGTGTTTCAATTTTATTGGAGAAAAAATAGGACAATTCCTTTTCTTTTCTGCGGTTTAAATCTGCTGTCCAAGCGGCTAAATCCATCTTGAGGGCTACCAACTCAGAATGATGTGCCTCTAAAATTTTTCTGCCTTTTACAGTTTTTTGAATCTGATCAAAATCTCTTATGGCATCATCAAAAACAGTTGGATGGGACTTTCTCCATGCATCGTCCTTGGCCAATTGCAGTCCACTTATAGACTTATAGTATAAGGGTACGAGAGAGTAATCATATGAAGGGTCATTTAACAAACGATTAGCACGACGCTGAACCATTTTAAAATGTTGCTGATCATACAACTGTTCCATTTTGTCAAATGCAGGCACTTGGGCAAAGGAAAAATTTACTAATAGGATAAAGAAAATTAAAAAACGGAATTTCATGGAACTTAGTTCGAATATTTTTGACCTTTAGAATAAACGATATTGCTTTGATTGAATAATTTAACCAAAACAGAATTACCATAAATTTCAAACTCTGCATCTTGTAAAGATGTTATTGATTCTACCTTTCCATCAACCAGAGCAGAAACACCACCCATAATATTTTTGAAGACCAAAGTGTTATTTTTAATCAAATAGGAAGATGGTGTGAAATTAGCCACTTCAATTTTGGTGTCGTTTGTATAGGCAAACAAATAAGAGTTTTCTCCCCAAACGATCATATCATCTTTAACATCCCAGAAGGTAGGGGAAAAATTTGATAATTGAGTTTTCTCGCCATTTTTATACATCCAAAGATTGCTGTTCAAGTCTTCATAAACGACAAAACCACGACCTGCTTTATACTTTTTCATAAATTGACCTTCAATGTCTAAAAATTGACCATTCTCAAACCCAACAAAAGTTCGCGTAGTAGGGTCATTAAAACAAACGATATCAGTTCCCACTTGAAAATCAATAGCAGATCCATTCCATGCGCCAATTTCAAATATAAGTCCCCTACAAAAAATCTTATAAAGATTCCCATTGTCTTTATAAATCACCATGTTTTCCCCTATCTGTGTGGGAAGTGCCAAATCCCCTATTATAGTTGCAATGGAAGTTGTTGTTTTATTCCAGTAAACATTGATGGTATTAAAGCGTGTATCTTCATAGACAATTATGCTATCTTTTACTAAATAATTTCTGCCAAAATAGGTCAAAGTCTGCAATCTACCGGCATCCCACATATTTAGTGTCGGTCCAATTTTATATCCCAATAAATGATCCGAAACCTGATACTCAACATTTAAGTTCGTAATATCTTTACGGGCTTTTCCATCATATAAACGCAGATTACCTCTTGTGTCAATATAGGCTACCAATTCATCACCGGCCTTGTATTCTTTAACAGGTTGAATTTCAACTTGCTTAAAAAATCCATTTTCAAAACTCAGAAAGAAATTATTAAAATCCATGCATGGAATAACCCCTTGCGCAAAAAGGAAATTGAATAAAAAGACAAAAAATAATGTGAATGCTATTTTCATGGATTTCAAATTTAACCAAATTTCGGACCACAAAAAATTTAATCTTAATTAATTATCAGATTTAAAGAAATGTAATGCAATTTGAAAAATCTAATGTATTTTCGTACTATCGAAATCACACCTATGAAAAAAATATTTTTATCGCTTATTTTAGTCAATTCACTATGGGGGCTAAAGGCACAAAAGAAAATTGACTTTGTTGAATACGACCTATCCAATGGTATTCATGTTATTCTTCACGAAGAACACAGTACCCCTATTGTAGCTGTTTCCGTTTTATATCATGTAGGATCTAAAAATGAGATTCCATCTAGAACAGGATTCGCTCACTTTTTTGAACATTTACTATTTGAAGGATCTCAAAATATTGAAAGAGGAAAATACAGTGAATTAGTAGAAAAGAATGGAGGGGAATTAAACGCAAATACTTCACAAGACAGAACCTACTATTATGAAATTCTTCCTTCCAATCAATTAGAACTAGGTCTATGGTTAGAAAGTGAAAGAATGCTTCATGCAAAAGTTGACATAAAAGGAATTGAAACGCAAAGAAGTGTTGTAAAAGAAGAGAAAAGACAACGCGTTGACAATCAACCTTACGGTTCTTTCTTTACCGAAATGTTTAAAAGAGTTTTTGTAACGCACCCATACAACTGGGCTCCTATTGGCAGTATGGCTGATTTGGATGCTGCGCAAGAAGAAGATTATGTGAATTTTTACAAAAATTATTATGTGCCAAGCAATGCAACATTAACCATTGCAGGTGACATCAATCTTGCACAGACCAAAAAATGGGTTGAATATTATTATGGCTCTATGCCAAAAGGTCAAGCTTTGAATGTTTACCGTGATTTTATTGGTTTAAGCGATGTTGATTTTGAAAAAAGATATGGACTTTCGAAAACAAAGTTTGATGCCAAGAACTTTATGGGATCTACACAGGCGGACGCAAAAAAACTACTTGCCACATACGCTTCAAAACCAATAGAAATTAAAAGAACAGAGAAAGATCATTCTAAAATTGATGCGGTTATCAAGGATGTAATTTATGACAACATACAATTGCCTGCGATTTTTATGGGATACAAATTTCCAGAACAAACACATCCTGACACCTACGCACTGCAATTTATGAATGAAGTATTATCAGGTGGTCCAAGTTCAAGAATCAATAAAACAATTGTAGAAAAAAAGGAAATGGCCACATTTGCATTTTCATTTAATTATGGATTAGAGGACGCTGGAATTGGAATCTTTGCAGCGATTGCAGCGAAAGATATAAGTTTAGATTCTATCCAATTTGAATTTGATAAACAAATTGAAATGATTCAAAATACGCTTATTTCAGATGATGAATTTATGAAAATAAGAAATAAATTAGAAAATAATATGGTAGAAAACACCTCCAGTATCGAAGGTATTGCTGAGAGTTTAGCTGACAACCATGTTTATTTTGGCTCTGCCGACCGAATCAATACAGAGAAAGATTTATTTATGAAAGTTACAAAAGAAGATATACAACGAGTTGCTCAAAAATACCTAACTCAAAATTCTAGAGTCATTCTACATTATTTACCAAAAGAAAAATAAGAACTTATTATGAAATCAATTTTATATACCCTATTCATTCTTCTGTCTTCCAATTTATTTGCCCAAATCGACAGATCTGTAATGCCAAAACCTGGCAAAGCACCCATAATTAACATAAATGATTCTCAAGTCTTTACACTTCCTAATGGAATCACTGTTATTGTTTCTGAGAACCATAAAATCCCTAAGGTTTCGTTTGACTTAAGAATGGGATCTGATCCAAAACTTGAAGGTCGTCTTGCTGGTTTATCTGATTTAGCTGGATCGCTTTTGCTTTCTGGAACTACAACCAGAACAAAGGATCAGTTTGATAATGAAATTGATTATATCGGAGCTGACCTAAATGCTGATAAAAATTCGATTTTTCTTTCTTGCTTAACCAAACATGTAGACAATGGTTTATTATTAATGTCTGATGTATTTCTTAATGCCTCATTTCCTGAGGATGAATTTAATCGCATTAAAAAACAAAATGAATCTGGTCTCATGGCAGCAAAGTCAGATGCTGGTACCATGGCTCAAAATGCAATTTCGAAAATAAACTTTCCTCAGCATCCTTATGGTGAAGTAATGACAGAAGCATCATTGAATGCTATTGAATTACAAGATGTGAAAGAGTACTTTAAAAATACTTTTACACCAAAAGGTGCTTACTTAGTAATCGTGGGTGATTTAAGCCTTCAAGAGGCAAGAAGACTAGCAATTAAGTATTTTGGTTCATGGTCTGGTCCTGAATCCTACTCAAATCAAACGGAGTCAGGTCAGAAGAATAAAGGTGACCGTGTGATTTTTGTAAACAAGCCAGGTGCGGTGCAATCTGTTGTTTATATTACTTTTCCGGTTGAAATTCATCCTGGAGATAAAAATCAATTGCCTTTGACTGTTTTAAATGGTATCTTAGGAGGTGGTGGATTTGGAACTCGATTGATGCACAATCTTCGAGAAGACAAAGCCTATACATATGGATGTTATTCTAGATTAAATATTACTGATAATGGTTCTTGGATCTCAGCAGGTGGTAATTTTAGAAATGCTGTTACCGATTCGGCTATTACTGAAATACTAAATGAATTTAAAATCATTTCATCTGAAATAGTAAAAGACGATGAGTTGAACCTAATAAAATCCTCAATGAATGGAGATTTCTCTAGATCTCTTGAGAGTCCTCAAACCATTGCGAGATTTGCCTATAATATTATTAAGAATCAATTAGACCCAGATTATTACAAATCCTACTTACAACGCTTAGATGCAGTTTCGAAAGAAACTGTTTTGGAAATGGCTAAAACATATTTCAAGCCCTATGCATGTAATATAATTGTAGTTGGAAATGAAGAAGTATTATCTAAAATAAAAGTTTTTGATGCGGATGGACAAATTGAATTTTTAGATGCTTTTGGCGAGGAGAAAAAACAAATACTACCTTCAGATATCAGTAAAGAAGAATTGGTTGAGCGATATTTATCTGCCGTAACCATGACTAAAACTGCTAAGGAAAGAACTAAAAAATTAAAGAAGGTAAAGACTTTCGTTCGCATTACCGACTTGAGTATTCCTGCAGTTCCAATTCCATTAAAAAGAACAGAATATTGGCTAGCACCCATGGTGGAAGCAGATAAGATGGAAGGGCAAGGAATGATCTTCCAAAAGTCTTATTTTGATGGTTCAAATGGTTTTAAATTTGACATGCAAGGAGGAAATACTCCATTTACCGAAGCAGAAATTGCTTCTAAAAAATTATCCTATGGTTTATTTCCTGAAATTAATTATGCTAAAAACGGAACACAATATGAAGTTTTAGGCATTGAAAATGTCTCAGGAAAAGATTGTTATGTTTTGAAAACGAAGGACAATACAAGTGAAACATTCTCCTATTTCGAAATAGATACCTATTTAAAAGTAAAAACAATTTCTATCGAAAAGGATGGAGATAAAGTTCAAGAAGCTACAAGTACTTTTGGAGACTTTAAGTTGGTGAATGGTTTGCTATTTGCACACACTATTAACTTCAGTACTGAACAAGTTAATATTTCAGGTACAGTTTCTAAGATTGCAATCAATGAGAAAATTGATTTAAAGGATTTTAAAGAATAATTTAAATACTATCAAACGCCACTATTTGTGGCGTTTTTTGATTTAACCCATGATGAAAGAAAGATATTTTTTTATTTTTTTACTTTTAATTGGATCCAAGCTATTCGGACAAAACATATTAGTTTCCAGTGGGAATGTTTTTGAAGGCGAACCCTATCTGCTTGTAAATCCTCAAAATCAACAACATTTAGTTGCTGCTTGGATGGGTTTTCAATTGAATCAAAAAATAAGTATTAAAACATCTGTATCATTAGACGGCGGAATCAATTGGTCAGTACCATCGGCTCAAAGTCACGAAGCACCGAACAATTCATCCGCAGATGTTTCCCTTTCTTTTAACTCATTAGG
>CANLAQ010000002.1 GCA_947488235.1 Flavobacteriales bacterium
ACACTACCACTTGGATTATGAGGAGTATTGATTATTAATAATTTAGTTTTTGAATTCACCTGATTAAAAATTAGATCCCAATCGGGTAAAAAAGACGCATTCAGCGCAATCCTTTTTGCTTCTGCACCTACCAAAATAACAGGAAGTTCATAGCAATCGTAGCTCGGGTCGAGTATTAAAACCTCATCGCCTTTTGAAACCAAGGCTTGAATAGTGCAGAAAATTCCCTCCGTTGCGCCTGCGGTAATTAATATGTTTTCAGAGGGAGAAATCTCAATGTTTTCTGTTTTTAAAATTAGTTCAGCGATAACTTCTCTCAATTTTAAGTTTCCAGGCATTAGCGCATACTGGTGTATGGGAGCAGACAGTGACTCTTCAAAACAATTTAACAAGACAGGGTCGGGCGCGAAATTTGGAAATCCTTGGGCGAGATTAATAGCATCATATTCGGCTGCTAATTGAGACATTTCCGAAAAAATGGTGGTGGTAATTTGGGGGAATTTTGACTTCATTCAGACTTAATTTTCAAAAAAGGATCAACTTTGTTTTGTAAATCTTTTACCGAAGTGGAGATAAACACATCTGGTTGAATGGCTTCTAATTCAAGGGTTGAAAATTGTTGGGGGGTGAACTTAACCGTTGAAATACTTACGGGTAAGTAGGTGTTTCTTAAAATAAAGGAGGCGGGGTTTCCACAGGTATAAGTCATCGAACCCATGCACGGTGTGCCAATTACTAGACCTCTATTATTTTGTTTAAACCAGGAGGTAAAATTTGAAGCTGCGGACATGGTAAGTCCATTAATCAAAACATTGCAGGGGCCTTCATAAAGTAATCCATACTTATTTTTATAGTGTTTTTGGTCCAAGACGGTATCAATGCTTCCCATTGGACTATTATAAAAATCATATTCTTTACTAATTGCACCGTTTGGATATTGGTGCTTAACTATCTTTTTAAACATCTGTTTTTGGAAGAAAGAAAATTCTGAAAAGCGATCATAAGGACTGCGTTTATAGATATAATTGGTAGCATAAGTATTTGATTGGGAAGTTAAAAAACTACTTAAATACTCTTGTAAAAGGATAAAACCACCAGAATTCGAACGCAAGTCAATAAGCAAGACCTTTGGTTTCTGCAAGATTATTTCAGCAAATGCACGGTCAAGTTTTCGCTTAAAGCTGTGTTCAAATAGAGGAAAAAAAGTAGAAATTGATACTATAGCGCGCTCATTGTTAATAGTAAAATCTATGCTTTTTTGAACATTAGGCCATTCGACATCCCCGTTTGTTCGCTTATATTTGGGGCTTTTCACTTGCATTTGAATGGTGTCATTTTTTGCATTGACATAAGTAATTAAATGACTTTCGATTGGGGATTTAATGTTTAATATTCTACCCAATAAAACATCCGCAACTTCCTTTTGTGCGCTTACTGCATTTGCTTCAATAGGGCTTAATAATTCACTTTCTGCAACACATTGCTTCAAATTAATATTATCAAATTCAAGTAATTCTGCTCCCACTGGCAGTAAATCTTTATAGTTTTTCGTTACATATAGCTTTGACGCTATGGTCTTTAATGTTAAGGGGAAATAATAGCGTTGGCGCCTGTTAAATTGCAATAACTCCATACAATTAATAGCGGTGTGTGAGTCTTTTACAGAGCTTAAAAACTGATTGATTATAATTGTAAATGAATAAAGTGTTTGCGGTTTAGAACAAAGCAAAACAGCTTCAGAATAGGCTGCGTCAAATAGTTGGGGGCTGGAATACAAAAACAAATTAGGGTGGGCGGATAACAATCTTTCATGAAGATATTGTAAATCCTCTAATAATAAATCTGGACAAATTAAATCTGAAGTAACATCGATATTTTGACGAGGAACATACGATAAGCAGCCTTGAGAATATACAGGGGTTTTCAATAAAATTAAAAGAAAGAAAATCAAGCGGTAATTTTTCATAGTCTGATTCCTAATAGATAATGAAGCATTTCTTTTATTTTATAAAACAGCTTTTATAAGTCCAACAATGTAATCTTTCTATTTGGAATCGTCTTCTTTTAATTCACCATCTTCAACTCTTATAATTCTTCCTTTAAATTTATTTACCACGGCCATGTCGTGGGTTGCCATAAGTATTGCTGTGTTTTCCTCTTTAGCAACAGCAATAAGTAACTGCATTATTTCTTCAGAAGTTTCAGGATCTAAATTTCCAGTGGGCTCATCTGCTAAAAGTAATTGTGGTTGATTTAACAAGGCCCTTGCTATTGAAACGCGCTGTTGTTCACCGCCCGATAAAGCATGGGGAAAATCGTTTGCCTTCTGTTCTACACCTACTAATTGCAAAACACTCAATGCGCGTTTATGAATTAATGCCTTGTCTGTCCAACCTGTTGCGCCTAAGACAAAATATAAGTTTTGTATTACCGTGCGGTCCATCAGTAATTGAAAGTCTTGAAAAACGATTCCAATCTTCCTTCGTAAAAAAGGAATTTCAGCAGTGGCTAATCTTCTTAAATTATAGTCAGCCACCAAGCCCTCCCCTTCTTCTAGAGGAATTTCAGCATATAAAGTTTTCAATAGACTACTTTTACCGCTTCCTGTTTTACCAATTAGATAAACAAATTCACCTTGCTCAATAGATAACCAGACATTATCAATTACTAGTTTTTTCGCTTGATAAATTTTAGCGTTGGAGATGTTTATTACTTTCGACACAATGTTTTTTTTACAAATATTAAAAGGATTGAGTAACTTTTTAAGTTAAATTTCTTTTTCTCTTAACACCTTGAAGTGTATAACTTTTGAATCTTGCAAAGAGGACAAATTGGTCTAAATGTAACTTTGCCTTCAATGAAAATTATGCAGAAACTACTATTTATATTGCTTTTGTTAACAAGCTACAGCCTGTTTGGACAAAAAACAGAGAAGTACACCACTGATTATGCCACTTATTATCGGGCGGAAGAACTATTTGAAAAAGCGCAATACACTGCTGCGCGAAATGAATTTCGTGCCTTTATTAATTTAAAAAATAATGATACAGACCCAATGGTGCGATTGGCATACTATTATGAAGGACTTTCTGCGCTAGAAGTTTATAATGAAGATGCAATTGATTTATTAGAAAAATTTGTCGCAAAATATCCTGGGGATGCCCAGCAGTATTATATTTCATTTAAAATAGGAAATTATTTTTTCCAGAAAGAAGATTTTGAAAATGCAGTACTCTGGTTTCAAAAAGCACCGCTTTCTAACATTGAAGAAAGTCAAAAAGAAGAATTCCTCTTTAAATCGGCCTATTCATCTTTACAAATTGGGGATAAATTAAATGCATTAAATGGTTTCAGAGATGTAAAAGATGGGAAGACACAATATGCCGGTCCGAGCATGTATTTTTTCTCTCACCTAAGTTATCTTTCAGGAGCGCTTCAAGTAGCGTTAGAAGGATTTGAAAAGTTAAAAAATGACGCTTCCTTTTCAAGTGTTGTTCCCTATTATATTGTTCAAATATACCATAAACAAAAACGCTTTCAAGAAGTAATAGACTACGCTCCAAGCGTTTTAGATTCGGCCAATTTAAGTAATGTCAATGATGTGTATCATTTATTAGGAGACGCCCATTACCAACTTAAAAATTACAAAGAAGCTGCTGAAAATTTAGAGCATTACTATTTAAAAGCGAAAACAACAAGAGAGGACGATTACCAAATTGGCTATTCCTATTATCGCATTGCAAATTACGACAAAGCCATTCGCTATTTAGATCGGGTGGCGCGCATCGACGACAGTCTTGGGCAAACGGCGATGTACCAAATTGGTGATGCTTTTGAGCAACAAAATAAACTCTTGCCCGCCAGGAACGCATTTTCCAAAGCTGCTGCAATGAACGCCATAGATGAAATTAAAGAAGATGCACTTTATAATTTCGCGGTGCTATCCTTCAAGGTAGACATCAACCCATACGATGAATCCGTTAGGGCTTTTGAAAATTATTTAAGTAAGTATCCAGAATCTAAAAGGAAACAAGATATTTATCAATACCTGGTGAATGTTTATACGAATACCAGTAATTATGCAAAAGCATTAGAGTCATTAGATAAATTACCATCAAAAGACGCAAGGTTAAAAACAGTTTATCAAACGGTTGCTTTTAATTATGGGGTTGAATTATTTCAAAAAAACCAATATGTTGAGGCATTAAAAGCTTTTGCATTGGTAAATAAATTCCCAAATGACCCTCAAATTGTTGCTCTAGCCAAATACTGGAGCGCAGACATTTATTATAGAAAAGGAGATTATACCGCTAGTATTGCAGAATACAAGTCATTTTTAGGGTCTGCCGCTTCTAATTCATTAGAACAGAAGAATGATGCCTATTATAATTTGGGTTATGCTTATTGGAATAAAGACCAAATGAATGATGCCTTAGATGCTTTCGCTATTTACCTGCAAGGAAACCCTAAAAACAAGGAAAAGAAGATTGATGCCTGTTTAAAATTAGCGGACGGTTATTATACTACCAAACAAAATGCACAAGCAATTAAATATTATTTAGAGGCAATAGATCAAAACTCGAAACAAAGTGATCGCGCTACTTATTATTTGGCAAGAAGCTATGGTTATAATGGGCAAGTACAACAAAAAATAAATTCATTACAGAGCCTGATTAAGAATTATTCTAGCTCTAAATATGTAATGAATGCGACCTATGAGTTGGCTAAAAGTTATAAATCCACTTCTGATTTCGACAATGCACTCATTCAATTTAGAAACTATATCAGTGCGTATCCTAAATCCAATCAAGTCGTAGATTGTCGCTTAGAAATTGCTGACATACACTACAAAAAGTGGGACTATGCCCAAGCGGAATTAGACTATAAAAAAATATTAATGGAATATGAGCAAACAAGAGATGTTTGTGCTAATGCTGTTAAAGGATTAATGGATGTATACATGGCACAAAAAGCGCCTCAAAAAGCATCAGATATAGCGGAACAATACCCTTGTGCAAATATTTCTCCAGATGAAAAAGAGAACCTGTTCTATAATCCTGCACTTCAAAGTTATGTAGATAGCAATTATACTGAGGCCATACCAAAATTTGAAACCTACTTAAACAAGTTTCCAAACGGTCGGTTTGCTACAGAAACTCAATATTTTTTAGGAAATGCCTATTATAAAACTAAGGATACTTTAAAAGCGGTTCACTGTTTTGAAAACTACTTAGCGCTTGCGAATAGTAATTACGCAGAAGTTGCTGCCTATCGCGTTTCAGGATATTATTATTCCCACAAGGATTATGTTAATGCGCTAACTTATTACAAAAAACTCGAGTTGCTTGGATCTAAACCTGCTTACATATTTACAGCAAAACTAGGTGCTATGCGCTGTGCTTTTTTAAATAAAAATTATACCGAATCGGTTGTTTATGCGAAAAGCGTGCTGGACAACAATGCCATTACGCAGCCCATTAAAATTGAAGCAGAATATGCTTCCGGCATGGCCAATTATTATTTAAACAATTCAGCTGATGCAATAACTTCCTTGATTTGGATAAGTAAAAACACCAACTCTGTACTGGCTGCCGAGGCGCGCTATACTCTTGCGGCCATATACTTTAAAGAGATCGAAAACAGTAAGGCAGAAACAGAGATAAACGCTATTCTAAAAATGAAACCTAGTTATGATTATTGGGTTGCAAAAGGATTGATGCTTCAGTCTAAAATACAGATTTCTAAAGAAGATTATGTACAGGCAGAACAAAATATTAAGTCTATTATTGATTTTTATCCGAAGAATTTAAATGATGGAATTCTTTTAGAGGCGAATGAATTGTACAATGAAATTATTCAACTTCAAAATCCCACAAAAGATTTAGAAAATGCGCCGGAAAAAACAATTGAAATTAAACAAGATTAAACCATGAAAGTAGTACTATATTTTTCTTTATTGTTGCTGAGCGGGATTTCTTTTGGTCAAGTAGATATTGTTGATGTCGACGGAAAAGGGAATCGTGAAATTGAAAGTAGTTTTAGAATCACGGAATCTCCTAAGATTTTAGACAGTATTAAAGCAGCACCCATTCCTGCTCATCCCTTGTTGCAACTTCAATGTGAAACAAAAATTCAATTAGATACCATTGTCGCAGCAACGGTAGAAACAACGGAAAAATTAAAAGCGCTTTATCCTTTTTATGTTAAATTGGGAATGGGATCTACGATAATGCCTTTGGGTGAATTATATTTCAACTCAACCCGGTCAAGATCTAATTTTTATGGTGTTCATGTGAAACATCTTAGTTCTTTTGGGACAGTAAAAGATAGAAATAAAACGGTTTTTGCACCCGCAAGTTTTGATCAAACAAGTGCGGAAATATTTGGTAAGACCATTCAAAATAAATTCTCGTTGGATGGAAAAATAGGCTACAGTAATAATGGTTTCCATTACTATGGTATCCCTGATAAAAACATCAATGCAGACTCTATCAGACAACGCTTTCAAATAATTAATGCGAGTGGTGTAATAGAAACCAATAGAGGAGATAGTTCAAGACTTAATGTTAAAGTGGGTGTCAATTACCGCTATTTCACCAACCAAAAATCAATATATGACACTCTAGGAAATTGGAAGACGCGCGAAAATAAATTTGATTTAACAACAAAAGCGTGGTACAATAAAGGCACGGAAAGCTTCTACGCAAATATAGGCATGAGGTTTAATGGTTATAAATATGGTGTCGCTGATTCTGCTTTGAGCTTATTAGACACCGGTATAGTAAATAATAATACCATTATTGATCTGAATCCAGGAGTTCATTCTGAATTACTAAACAAGAAATTATCAGTGGATGTTGGACTCGGATTAAGTATTGATATTAATAGTTCCACTAAAGCTTATTTATTTCCTAAAGCAGAAGTAAAATATGTGCTTGTTGATGGTTTGTTTATTCCCTATCTCGGAATTCGTGGGGGCTTAAAACAAAACACCTTTGCTGATTTGAGTAAAGATAATCCCTATGTTCTAACGCAACTTTCATTAAAAAATGAAATTACTTCTCACGATATTTATTTTGGCTTGAAAGGAAATGTGAGCAAGCGCATTGGCTTTGGAGTAAACGCGAGTTTTTCAAAAGTGTTAAATCGTGCACTATTTGTTACGGATACTTTGTACGGAAATCTTGGTAATCGCTTTGGTTTGGTATATGACACCTTAAATTTAACTGTTATTGAAGCTTCATTTGCTTATCAACTTAACGAAAAATTAAAAATCGATGCCTTAGGAAGGTTTAATTCCTATGAAATGATGCATGAAGCAAGGGCTTGGAATTTACCTCAGGTTCAGTTTTTAATTCGAGGACATTATAACTTATATGATAAATTTATTGTGAATCTTGATTTTAATATGGCCGCTGGAAGATATGCTCAAGTGTATGAAACTGGCACTGATGTACAATTTGAAAATAATCAATATTTCGTTTCCCTTAAACCTATTTTTGATGGGAATATTGGTTTAGAGTATCGTTACAACCCAAGAGTTTCTGCTTTCTTACAAATAAATAATGTTGCTGCTCAACGCTATAATCGTTGGTACAACTACCCAGTACAACCGATACAAATCATGGGCGGGATTACTGCAAGGTTCTGATTTTCAATGCTTTTTATTTAAAAAAGTACTTTTAAATTTTTTGTGGCGTTAATAGGTTTCATTTATAAATCTATTCTATGCGACTATATATCTTTTTTATTATTGGATTCACTACCTCCGTTTTATCACAGGTGAATCCTTTTACTTCCACCTATCAACAAATTCCTCAATTACCGAAAGGTGTGTTAGAGGCCATTGCCTATACCAATACTCGAATGCAAGTTATTGATGACCAGGAAACACCCTCTTGCTCAGGACAAGTGTTGCCTTATGGTATTATGGGTTTGTTCGAAAATGGTGGTAATTACTTTATTGAAAATGGGGCCATTATAGCGGCTCTCAGTGGTATTTCAATTTCACAACAAAAACTCGACAAAAACAAGCAGGTACTTGCCTATGGATTGGCCTTAGGGACTTTACTGGGAAACAAGACTCATGAAGAAATGAGGGAAGATCCATCAATTATTGGAAATGCCCTGCTTCACTTAACAGAAATCCCGGAAGATGGTATGGTAAATCAATTTGCTAGACAATCTTTTCTACTTGAAGTATTTCGCTTTTTAAACAGTGAGGACCATGCTGAGAATTATAATTTTAATGTTTATAAATTTAATTTAAGTGACTATTTTGGGGCTGAGAACTATAGGGTTTTATGTGCGAAAAAAATAAGTATTGCGCCAACAGAAATAAGTACTTCAAGTGGTGATTTGTTCACTAAAAATAATTCTAAATCCCTAGAATATGGTCCCGCTCTTTGGAATCCCGCGCCGGCATGTAATATAAGTAGCCGCAACGGTGTTGCTGTATCCGCAATTACCATTCATACCGTTCAAGGCACTTACGCGGGGGCGATTTCCTGGTCGCAAAATTGTAATTCAAATGTCTCTTATCATTATGTGGTAAGAAGTTCTGATGGTCAAGTAACGCAAATGGTCTTAGAAGCTAAAAAAGCTTGGCATGTCGCCTCAGAAAACCCTTATACCATAGGATATGAACACGAGGGATATGTTAGCAATGCTGCTTGGTATACTCAAGCCTTATATGTAGGCTCTGCCAACTTATCTAAAGACATTATTAATAGTTCTTATGGTATTATTGGAAAGCGAACTTATGATGGCCCGCCTTCAAGTATTACCAATGTTTTGGGTGCTTGTATTAAAATTAAAGGACACCAACATTTTCCAAATCAAACACATACAGACCCGGGGATTTTTTGGAATTGGGAAAAATATTATCAGCTGATCAATGTGGCACCAAATATCATTCATCTCAACCTTCCCAATGGAACACTATACGATAGTGGTGGCGCGATGGGAAATTATAGCGACGATGAGCGCGTACTAAATATTTTACAGCCCAACAACGCTGCATCAATTCAGTTAAATTTCACTGACTTTTATTTAGAAAATAATTTTGATCATTTAATCGTTTATGATGGCGCGGATGCAAGTGCCCCAATTATTGCAAACTTAACGGGTAACTCCCTTCCTGCTTCCATTCAAAGTTCAGGACCGTCTTTATTAATAGATTTCAGATCAGACTGCGCACAAAACTATCCTGGTTATGCCATAAATTACAACAGTATCCTTTCTAACAATGATAATACAGTTCCAATTACTACCATTGTCCCTGGAAATCTTTGGGACACTGTTGATTTTCAGGTTAACATAACAGATACAGACGCTGGTGATGGTGTGGCAAAAGCCTTTTATTTGTTGGGGGATAAAAATCCAAACGAGATTTCTTGGAGGGCTAATGGGAGCTTGGGTTTTGTTTGTGAATTATTTGATGATCAAAACATAAACTGGACCAATCAAACCGGTGTTTTTAATACCCTGACAGGTTCTTTTCAAATGAATGATGTAAGTCAGAATAATTCCAACGCCTACTTGAATGTTATTCAAAATAATCAATCTGAATACTTATTTGAATGGGAACAAAAAATAGTAAGCAATAATTTAAACCAGAGAGCAGGTATGCACTTTTTTTGTTCCGATCCTACTTTACCCAATCGAGGAAATTCCTATTTTATTTTTATGCGAGAAGAAACGGATAAGATTCAAATTTATAAAGTCACAAATGATGTTTTCACCTTAGTAAATGAAACTCCTTTTACGAACATTGCATTAATAAATTATCATTTAAAAGTTCATTACAATCCGCTGAGTGGCTGGATAAAAGTATATGAAGACAATGCTTTGATTTCACAATGGCAAGACCCAAGTCCTATTCAAACAGGAACAGCGATCTCATTGCGTTCAGGAGCTTGTTCTGTCGTATTTGATAAAATAAGAGTCTTTTTAAGTCGCGGGTCTAGCGTAAATATTAGTGTTGGAAACAATCAATCCTTTCGCTATGAAAGCCAACAAAGCGCACCAGCAGGAATATTGTTTTCTCAAATCATTGATAATAATGAAAACTGGTCCAACGAAAAACAAGAATCCTACCTGATTGATTGGTCCGCACCACTTATTAATTTTTGTAACGATGGAATAAGTGTCGATATTGACTCAACATCTCTTACAAGTTTAGATGGAAATTGGACGGGTGTGGACCCTAATTCAATTATAAATCAATACAATTGGAGCCTCGGAACAGCGCCAGGAATAGCCGATGTGGTTAGCTGGACCAATGGATTTCTAAATAATGGTTTACAGCATCTACTTGCAAACCCCATCAACAGTCAGTTATATTACTTTAATATAAAAGCAATTAATAACGCGGGGCTTGTTTCTGTATTGAGCAGCGATGGACAAAAGTTATATCAAAATTTAAATTCAAATCCCCTTGAGGAAGACTTTAACCCTTTAATCCTCTACCCCAATCCCTGTAAAAAAGATGGTTTTTATATTAAGGGTGTGGATAAGTCGTTGATTTTGAGCGTTTTCGATGCGCAAGGAAAATTTCTAGTGCAACACGATATTAATAATGATGGACTTGTCTCTATTCCCAACTTGGCCGCTGGAGCGTATTCAGTTTTATTGGAAACCAATGGTGTTTACCATTTAAAAAAATTAATTGTTGAATAAGGTTTTTTACTAGAGGCTTGACTCCCAGTCAACCTCTAGTATTTTATCTGCTAAAATAGAGCTCAATAAATAATAGCTTTCTACAGACCAACCACCAACATGTGGGGATAAAATAACATTATAATTTTTTATTAAATAAGAAAAATCTTCAGGGAGTTCTTGTTCAAAGAAGGCCTCGAAACTTTTCGATTCATATTCTAATACATCTAAGCCGGCGCCTTTAATTTGACCCATCATAAGACCAGATACTAGATCCTCAGTTTTAACTATTTTTCCTCTAGAAAGATTTAATAGATAAATAGGTTTCTTTAAGCTGGTGATAAATTTCTTATTAATTAAATAATGTGTTTCTTTATTATACGGAATGTGGAGAGAAATAACATCTGCATTTTGAAAAATAGCATCAAGCGTTGCTTCTTGAACAAAGTGATCTCCAAAACCTGTTTTGTATTTATCATAGGCCAAGACCTTAACATCAAAACCCCTTAGTTTTTTTGCAAAGGCGCTTCCGTTGTTTCCATATCCAATTATACCAACTGTTTTTCCGTCTAGTTCCTCCCCTCTATTGATTTCTCTTTGCCAAAAACCATTTCTAACTTGTTGGTCTGCAAAATGTAAATGATTCATTAAAGAAAGTAGCATGCCAAGAGCGTGTTCTGCAACAGCATTCCTGTTTCCTTCAGGAGAATTGAAAAGGCTTATGTTTTTTTGCTTACAATATTCTTGATCAATATTTTCGAGACCAGCACCCGAACGCGCAATGAATTTTAATTTGGGCGCGCGGATTAAAAATTCTTCATTTAATGTAAATCTAGATCTGATGACAATACCAAAAGCAGTTCCTAAAGCCTTATGAATTTCAGAAATGGTTTTTTTTGTTGCATCAATGCAAACGAATCCAGATTTTTGAAGACGATCCATCAAAATTGGATGAACGGTATCTATAAAAAGAATTTCCATGATGTTGAATTGATTTTTTAAAAATAGACAAAATCACTGAAAATTTGACTGTTTTTAATCAACTATTTTGACACTTGTAATATGATTGTATACTTACTGAGCTAAAAAGGCGTGAAAAGGCCTTAAAATTTAAAATTAGCGACTCAAATAGATAAGAAGGACTGAAATATCACTTGGAGAGACCCCCGAGATGCGAGATGCTTGTCCGATTGTTCTTGGTTGAATAGAAGAGAGTTTTTCTATAGCTTCCGAGCTTAAACTTTTTAATTGTTTATAATCAACATCTGGAGCAATGGGAACATCTTCCAATTTCAACATTTTAAGCGCAAGATCTTCTTCTCTTTCAATATATCCCTCATACTTTAAAAGTATTTCCGTTTGAGATAGAACATCTTCATGCATTACCGAGATTTCATCACAAGCTTTTTTAGCTTCCGGAGAAACACTAATTAAATCCAATAGAGAAATGTGGGGTCTTGTAATCAAGCTAGTGAATTTTACTTGTTGCGTAATTAGTGAAGAGCCCTTCTCTGCAAACAGAGGGTTGACCTGTTCAGGAGTTACGCCAATTTGCCTTAACTTATCTTTAAGTAAGCGCGTGCCTTCTATTTTTAATTTCACGCGATCTAATTCTTCCTGTGAAGCAAGTCCAATTTTAAATCCTAAAGGAGTAAGTCGC
This sequence comes from Flavobacteriales bacterium, assembly GCA_947488235.1. Taxonomy (GTDB): domain Bacteria; phylum Bacteroidota; class Bacteroidia; order Flavobacteriales_D; family Crocinitomicaceae; genus UBA952. The sequence goes on from CANLAQ010000002.1 coordinate 12,320, forward strand.
ACATCGGCATTGTCTTGTCTCAATAAAATTCTATACTCGGCCCTGGAGGTAAACATTCGATAGGGTTCATTGGTGCCTTTTGTTATCAAATCATCAATTAAAACACCAATATAAGCTTCATTTCTGGTAAGTATAAATGGCGCTGCATTATTTAATTTAAGGTGCGCATTAATTCCAGCCATTAAGCCCTGGCAGGCCGCTTCTTCATACCCTGTGGTTCCATTTATTTGCCCTGCAAAATAAAGACCTTCTATTTCTTTTGTTTCCAAGGTGTGTTTTAATTGTGTGGGGGGGAAATAATCATATTCAATGGCGTAACCAGGCCGAAACATTTTAACATTTTCAAATCCGGGAATAGTTTTAAGCGCGCTCAATTGAACATCTTCCGGCAGAGAGGTGCTGAAACCATTTACATATATTTCTATAGTGTCCCAACCCTCTGGTTCTACAAATATCTGATGGCGCTCTTTATCAGCAAAACGATTAATTTTATCCTCGATACTTGGACAATAACGGGGACCCGAACTTTTTATAGCACCGTTAAACATCGGTGAACGATCAAAACCTTTCTTTAATTCTTCGTGGGTATCATGATTGGTATAGGTAATATAACAAGGCCTTTGTTTTGCTAAAGGTTCGGTTGCACCAAAGCTAAATCTAGATGGGTTTTCATCTCCATCTTGTACTTCCATTTTACTATAATCTAAAGACCTTCCATCAACGCGCGGCGGCGTCCCCGTCTTCATCCTTCCAGCCTCGAATCCTAATGAAATTAATTCTTCAGTAATTCCAGTAGAAGCTCTTTCTGCAGCGCGACCTCCTCCAAATTGCTTTTCACCTAAATGAATTAATCCATTTAAAAAAGTTCCATTGGTCAGTACAACAGACTTTGATTCAATATTAATCCCTAAAGAAGTCTTTATTCCAATTACCGTTTTACCCTCTGTTAAAAGTCCGGTACACATGTCCTGCCAAAAATCAACATTAGGATTTCTCTCCAATAATAAACGCCATTCAGAAGCAAATAACATGCGGTCATTCTGTGCTCTTGGTGACCACATTGCGGGACCCTTAGAAAGATTTAACATTCTAAATTGAATCGCGCTTTTATCACTAACATATCCCGAACCTCCACCTAAAGCGTCTATTTCACGAACGATTTGTCCTTTTGCAACACCTCCCATTGCGGGATTGCACGACATTTGTGCAATGGTGTTCATGTTCATAGTTACCAACAACACATTGCTCCCCAATTTCGCAGCGGCATTTGCGGCCTCACAGCCGGCGTGTCCAGCACCAACAACTATAACATCATATTTCTTAAGCATAAAATCTTTGTTTCACGTGAAACTAATTACCTTTTGTTTCACATGAAACAAGTTGATTTAAATAATAATCTTCTCTTGAGCGCATTACTAAAATTTCTTCTTCTAACTTATCATTATAACCACATAAGTGAAGAACACCATGAAAAACAACGCGCATCAATTCATTTTCAAAAGTTTTTTTAAATGACGCTGCGTTTTCTTTAACCCTGTCAATAGAAATAAATAAATCACCAGAAATAATATGGTTTAAAGAATAATCAAAAGTAATGATATCAGTATAATAATCGTGCGCTAAATACTCTTTGTTAACCTCAATTATTTTTTCATCATCACAGAAAATTAAATTGATTGGTCCGCACTCTTTCTCTTCTAATTCAATTAATTTGGGTAGCGCTGAAATAAAAAATTCCGAATTAATATTCGGAATCGGTTCAATAATAAAATCTATCTCTATCATCTATTAAAATAAAGGTTTACAATTCTGCCGTTGTTCTCAAATTCCATTTCATCAGCTAAGTTCTGCATTAAGAAGATGCCTCGTCCGTTCTCTTTAAGAATATTCTCCGGTGCTGTTGGATCGGGTAGATTATTATAGTCAAAACCCTCCCCCTCATCTTCAATGGAAAAACATAGGATTTCATCAGTTGTTGCCACGGTTAGGTGAACAGATTTACTGGTGTTCTTTTTATTTCCGTGGTCAATAGCATTGTTGACCGCTTCTGTTACTGCTATCAAAACATTACCGTAGAATTCTTCTTGTAACTCTAGGGTAGATGAAATGTTATCTATAATGTTTTCAACCCCAATTAACGAGGTGAAATCAGAAGCTAACTTTACTTGTTCTATTACTTTAAATTCCTCTTTCATAAGTAGTTACGCCTATTATTGACCCATATTAAAATATTGATTTGCCTTGTCTTTGTAATATTTACTAAAACTAGGGTCAACAGCTTTTAATAAGTCAATTTGTTTTAATTTTTCATTGTTGTACTCATCAAATCTTATTTTGTTACTACTATTTTCATCTTTTCCTGATTTAGATTCTCTTTTTTCCTCAAAACCTCTTTCCAACAGAGCTTTTTCACTTTCTAAAAGCCTCGTTAAAATGTCTTTTTGTCTGTTGATCATTTCACTACCAAACCTTTTATTAATCAAATCTTTTTCTTGTTCTTCTAAATCTTTAATTAGTGGGGACAATTTATTTCCATTGCCTTTTCCGTCTTTATTGAGCTCGTTTCTTAATTGCTCTAACTTTTGACGGATTGCTGTTTGCTCTGCGGCCATTTTGGCGATCTCTTTATTACCTAACCCCAACATGTTTTGTCCTCCTTCACCTGGCTTAGCGCCTGGTTGTTGACCTTCTTTGTTACCACCAGGATTGGGTCCTTTTTGTAGGCTTTCTAATTGTTTTTTGAGCATTTGTTTCATATCTCCTGGATTCATTGCTGAACCCGGCTTAGATTTACCCTTACCCGGCTTTGAACACGATCCATTACCTTCTTTTTGGGCTTGAGATTGCATTTGCTGTAAGGCTTCGTTTAAAAGTAGCGCTAAGTTGTTGTATGAGGTCATTAAAGATTGTTGATTAATGCTTAAATCTTTTTTTCTGTGGTCGTCAATCGCGTTAATTGATAATTCATGATTACTTTCAATATCCGCTAATTCTTTATCAATAAAACTAGCTATTTTAGCCTGCCTTTTCGCTAGGGCTAATAAACTATCTTTTACAATTTGAGTGTCGTCATAAATTTTACGCTGAAGCCTACCTAAATATTTATAACTTGGATCTATGCTGTTTAATTTTGTGAAGCGCGACATTAATGATTCTTGATCAAAGCTTAAAGTCATTAAACTTTCAAGAATGTTTCGCAACATATCCATATCTTCTTCTTGCTGAGATTGGTTAGATTCATTTTGCTGTTGGTCCAACTGCTCTGCCATTTTTTTCATTTCATCCGCTGCAGACTGTTGCTTTTCACCTGATTTCTTTTCTTTACCTTGTTGTAAACTCTCTTTAGATTCTAAAAGGTCTTTTGAAATTTGTTCTTTACTGGTTTCGGTTTCCTTTAAATCTAGAGGTTGACTTAATTCTTTGTTTAATTTTTCCAGATCGTTTAATTCCTTTTTTAAGTCCTCAAACTTTTTATTAATCTCCTCTTGCTTCTCAATAGCCTTCTCTTTATCAATTTTCTCTGTGCTAATCTCTTTTTTTAGGTCTTCCTGTTCCTTGGCTAGTGCTTTCAATTCTTTTTCGATATCGTCTATTTTCTCATTAACCTGTAGTTTTTTTAACATTTCTAGACTTCTGTCCAATTGCTTTTGTAGGTCTTCAGAAGAGTTTTCTATTTTCTCGATTTTTTCTTTTATCTCCTCTTTATTGTTCTCTTGAAGTAGTTTTTCTAGGTCCTCCAGTAATTTCTTTAATTCATCATCCATTAATTCTTCTAATAACTTTTCTATTAGATCTTGTTTCTCTAAAATGTCTTTATCTATTTCTGATAATTGGTTTTTTTCTTCTGTACTTTGATTCAGTTCGTTTTTAATTTGTTCTAGGGACTCAAGCAACTTTTTTTGATCTTCTTGAAGTTGATTAACTTGATTTAATTTGTTCCAATCATTTGATTTTGAGTTTATTAATTCTTTTTTTAACTTATCTACATTCTTTTTAAACTCTTGAGTCTTCTGCATTAGTTTTTCTAAATCTTCTTTAGATTTTTCCTGTTCATCGGCTCTCTCATTAATTAACTGCTCTAAATTGGGTAATTGATAGGTAAACTCTTGGCTTTTAGTAAATTTTCCACCTACATTACCATCATTATCTCCCACAGTAAAATAATATTCTATTTTATCATTTAACTTTAATTTTTCACGACGAAAATCTACAGCAAAATTGAAATTGTTTCTTGTTCCAGAAACGGGATTAACCTGCATGCTGTGATGAGATTTATTTCCGTTTTCGCTAATTATATCGTAAGAGAAATTAAGGACTTTTAATCCATAATCATCCCCAACTTCACCATTAAAATATCTTAATCCATCTTGAATAGAATCTTTTCTTTCTACCACATTAATTGTTGGATAATTATCTTTAATGACACTAATATGCCAAAAATTAGAATCTATTTTTTGTCTGAAAGAATTAAATAGTAATACTTTTAAATCCGTGCTATTGAATAGTTTTCTTTTAAACTCAAATCCTTTACTTAAGAATTCTTGGGATTGATTATTAAATTTAACAATAACTTTTTTTGTGTTTTTGGTTAATACACTCCATTCAACGAGTGTCCCTTCTGGAACTGTAAAATCTCCCACATTCTTAATTATTTCATCTTTTCTGGATAAATAATTAGGATACATTAATTTAGCTTCTAATTTTCCAAAAATAGATTTCCCAATTAATTTAATGGAATATGGATCGCTTTCATATTCATTAGCAACAAAATAAAAAGAAGAATTAGTTTTAGGTTTTTTAATTTTTCCAATAAACCTGTTTTTACCTTTTTTTTCTAAAAGAAATTTTCCGTTCTCACAAATTAAATACACAGATTCAGGTAAGGTATTACCTTTTAAAACCAAAGTGATATCTACATCTTGACCTTCCTCAACCGTAGTAGATGTATTTTCTAAATTCCAACTAAAGGGTGCTATTAATTTAAATTCTTTATCATAGTTAACTACCCTAGTGGTTCCTTGAGTAAATATACCTGGTGCAAAAACCAGAATACTTAAAAGAATTAAAATTAAAGGGAGTATATATTTTAAATATTTTTTATTTAAATTGATGTTAATTGCTGTACTAAAAGGTATTACACTTAACTCTGTAGATCTTTGATAAACAGAAGCACTTAATAAATCTATATTTCCTTGCTGTTGAGATAAAGCATCATTTAACTGAAGTGTATTTTTTAATCTATCAGAAATTAATGGGAAAAAGGATCCAATAATAACACTCGCTTGTAGATAATTTATGCGTTTTCCAAAAGAAAATAATTTACTTAATGGATAGATAAAATAACGCACTAAAATAAAAACATTTATTACTATAAAACCATAAAATAATAAGGCTCTGATTACAGAATTAAATCGCCCTATGAATTCCGTGATGGTAGCAAATAAATAAGAAAAAAGTAATACACCTATGAATAATAGCAAACCTTTAATCATTTGATTTACATAATACTTCTTAATAAAAGTATCTATTTGTAATATTAAACGATCAAAAGTGGATAAGGGATTCATAAATCAAATTTAAAACTTCTAAGTCGGAGTTCTCATTAAATATATAATTTTAACATGTTTTATAGGCTTTTTGTTGAACCGGAAGTAAAGATACATTTTTATAAATTTCTAAACCACCCAATTCTTCAGCAAGCTTATTAATAGATTTTATTTTATTTTTAATTAATTAAAAGAATTTATTATAACTATTAAGGCTGTTGATATGTGTTTAAAAAAAACTTTTTTATAGTGCTAATTTCAATATTAACACAAACATTGTTTTTGTTAACAAGTTACAAGCCTTGTAAAGCTTACTTTTATTAATATTTGATGTTTATAAACAAACGCTATCAAAAAGTAATTGTTAAAAGTTTTCTTTAATTGTTAATAGCTTATTTGTTAATATCCTGTGTTTAAATCTTACATAAAAAAAGCTAACTTTTAAACGCTATGTAAATTACATTTTGGTTTATAAAAAGAAACTAGAATTCCTATAAATAGTTTTTAAAAGTTATAATCCATTACACACAAGTTATTAAAAATTAGGGCTAAAACACAAAAATATAAAACACTGTAAAACAAGGCGTTAATAAATAAAATAAAATCAAAAAGTTTAAAACTTCCGCCAATTGTGAATTAAAATTAACTTTGAAAAAAAACAAAATGAGTCATATTATACCAATAGGTGCAGATCACGCAGGATTTGCTTTAAAAGAAAGTATTATCAATCATTTACAAAAGAAGGGCTTTACAACTAAAGATTTTGGATGTTCTTCTGAAGACAGTATAGACTATCCTGACTATGCGCACCCCGTTGCTGAATTTATAGAGTCTCATCCAGGATCGCTAGGCATCTTAATTTGTGGATCGGGAAATGGAATAAGCATGACGGCAAATAAACATCAAGGCATACGCAGCGCCATCTGTTGGAAAAAAGAAATAGCGGTTTTAGCGAGACAGCACAATAACGCCAATATAATTACCCTTCCCGCAAGGTTTATTTCAACTGAAGAGGCACTTGAAATGATAGATGTTTTTTTAAATACTGACTTCGAAGGGGGTAGGCATCAATTAAGGGTAGAAAAAATAGCTTGTCTTTAGACTTAAACCCTAAACAAGTCACTTGCAATTCCGTCGGCTTTAATTTTTCCGCTACTACTCAGCCTATAAGCGTCTGGGTCCTCTAAAAGCAAGCCTTCTTCTAAGAGTTGTTCTATTATTATTACTTCTTTTTTTATAAAGCCGCCCAACCGATTAATATCAGCTTTTAACACGCCCCATTTCGTTCGGAGCCCGGTTAAAAACAACTCATTCCATTTGTTTTCTAGGCTTAATATTTCCATTGTAAACCATGTGTTGTTTACCCCAACATTTTTAATGTATTCTTGATTATTAGAAACATTCCACCTTCTATTCACACCATCATAAGAGTGGGCCGATGGACCAAGCCCGAGATATTCAGAACCTTTCCAATAATTACTATTGTGGATGGCATATTGCGATTCTTTAGCAAAATTTGATATTTCATATTGTTCATAGCCGTGAAGCGCTAATAGATTAATAAGGATTTCAAATTGATCACTTTGTTTATCCTCGGCCGGCGGGGTAATTTTACCCGACTTCACCCATGCGCTTAATGCTGTTTTGTCTTCAACCGTAAGGCAGTAGGCTGAAATGTGTTCTGGTTGTAGGTTTATTATTTGGATTAAGTGGTTTTCCCATTCCTGATTCGATAGATCAGGAAGTCCATACATCAAATCCACACTTATATTTTTAAAACCGAATTTGCGCGCCAGCAAGAAAGAATCCACTCCAGCTCTTTCTCCATGCCCGCGATTCATCCACAGTAAATCTTCGGGTTTAAAGGATTGTATTCCAATACTCAATCTATTTATTCCAAGTTCTTTCCAGTGGTTTAGATTTTCTTCTGTACAGTCTTCGGGGTTGGCTTCTAGGGTAATTTCAGCGCCTTTTACGAGAGAAAAATTATCTTTAATAGTTTCAAGAATTGTCATCAGCTCCTCTCTGTAAAGCAAACTTGGTGTGCCGCCACCAAAATAGACGCTTACAATTTCTTTACGCAATTCATCGCGCCGCATTACCAGCTCCTTTAATAAAGAATCTATTAAATCACCCCTATAACTATGAAAAGTAGTTGAAAAATGAAAATCACAATACGAACACCGCTTATTACAAAACGGGATATGAACATATATTCCAGCCAAAAAATTATTCTATAATTATTTTTTTAATTATTTGATTTCCACCATCACTCCAGACCCTTAAAAAGTAAGCGCCGTTTGCATAAGCAGCTAGATTTATTTTAAATTGTTGACCGGGAATGTCTTTAGACAGCAATAACTTACCAGAAAGATCATATAAATCATAACCACCACTCACCTCAAAAGGAAGAGAAACCGTGATGTTTTCCCGCGCAGGATTAGGATAAAGAACAGCATCAAAGGATAATTCTTCGATTCCAACTCCAGAAACACAGAAGTTCAAAATAGTCTGCGTCCCAAAGTTCGCATTTGCCGTGGCCAAACCAGTCAGTGAGTCGCCATTTTGAGAAATCAACACACTACCATCAGTCGGACACCCAGCACCACTAAACAAACCATCACCATAAGAATCATTGATCACATAAGCATAACAGCCACCACCTAAACACCAAGAGCTAGCCGTTAAACCTGAGGCATTATCTTGATAAGGACCCCCGGCAAAAAGAACCGCTCCTTGTGCATCTTGAAGTTCCCATGTTGTTTCGCTTCCATAACAATCAAGAGTTAAATCTAAAGCAACGGTTTGTCCATTTACAACAACATTAAAACTAGAGCTTGCATTATTATTCAATAGATTTTCATCTACTCCAGCATTTGGGTTGCTTACAGCGACACTTAAAGTGTGAGTTCCTCCCGCAAGCGTCGTCGCTGGAAGATTAATAACAGTAGATTGCCACTGCGCTAACAAGCCCGACCAATTATATGTTTGATTCAAATTTCCATCATATCCAAAGGTTATGGTAGCAGAACTTAAGGCAATTGCCCCTGCGTTAGTCATTGTAAAAGAAGGGCTAACATCTCCAGTACAAAAAGTACCACTTGCTCCTTGAATATTACTCAAACCCGGATCAATTTGCACAGGAACACCTCCCGCAGGGTCGTAACCATTTATAAAGCCTGCACCACTATTATTTGGATCTAACCAAAATTTTAATTGATTGGTGCTATTGCTTCCAGCGGGATTCCAAGAAACACTTACTTTTCCATATTCATCAGATAAAGATGCCGCTCCACATGCCGAAGCCCCACCATGTAATTGACCAATAATTCTATGATTTTGATCGAATAAAGGAGATCCTGAAGACCCAGGTTCTGTAACACCTGAGTCCCAACCAAGAATTCCCCAATGACTATTTGCGGGACAAGATCCGAAGGTTGTTGAAACTAAAGGGTCGTTTTCAAACGATATTTTTTTAATATCTCCAGCCGGATGATGAATACATACAGCCGAAGCGGGAATATCACCAGTATTGTCCCATCCTGCAAAATAAGGCGCATAAGCAGCGGGGACCGTACTATTAACTAATCCGCCAGTTATTTCTACCAAACAAAAATCAGTTGCTGTTGCACGAGACCTTAGCGCCCCACCACTTAATGATTCAAAAGTTGGAGAACTTGCTGGGTTAGCGCAAGCTGTTGCCTGCCAATTAAATCTAAAAATCCATGTTGCTGGATTACTGTAACAATGATCTGCAGTTAATACATAAGGCTTACCATCATTTAAAACATTGTTTATAAGCGCTCCAGAGCAAAAGCCATTACTTCCAGAAACCAACATAAGAGCACTGTTGCGCTCATTTACCCAAGCGGCCCCTTGCGAGCAGTTTACATTAAAATTACAAGACCCAGAAGAGCCAAACGCTTTTTCATGAAACTCACCTGCGCTTCGGTATCCATGTGTAACTGTATTTATGGTAAGTGAACCCATACTGTTATTTGTAGGAACATAATATTCAATAATTGATGTCTCACCAGGAACCAATTCTGTTCCTAATTGTCCATCGTATAAATGTTCAGCGGTAAATTTTCCTAAAATGAAAGACTTGTCTGGATTGTAAACATATAATTCATTTCCAGTAGGAATTTCAACACCATTAAATGTCAAGTTAATCGTCTGTGCATTTTTACAATGAACCGCCAAGCGCCAAATTTTTCCACCGTTGGGTAAGGTAATCCATGTGCCAGAATTATTAAGGTTCAGGTTTACTAAATTATTAAAACCAAATCTCCACGGAGCGTCTCCTCTTGGGTCATTAATAGCATCTTCAGCTTTCAGTGTTGCTACATTTGGCTGCATAAAAGTTATTGTTTGAAACGCTTGTTGCACAAGGTTGTTTTTAAGACCTTTTGGAGTTCCTCCTGCACCCTGTTGCGCAAAAGCGAAGGAGCTAAATAAAATGAAAGAAAGTAACAGTTTGGTTTTCATATGAAGATTATTTGTTTCGTTTAACACTACATCCTTTTGGAGGTGTTTGACTTGTTTTAATTTTTTTATTGTTAGCGTTTGCTTCCATTGCAATTTTAAGGTATGGAATGGTAGATTTCCGTTCTTTATCCCAAATATTATCAATAGAGCCGGTATAAATTAAAGAAAGTTCCCCATTATAAAAAAACACATGAGGAGTAGTTTTGGCGGCACAACTATTGGCTAATTCTGAGTTTTCATCCAGTAAATAAGGCATTAAATATCCCTTTTCTTTCGCGTGTTCTAACATTTTTGTCCACGAATCATCACCCCCCCTTTTACCTGCATTAGAATTAATAACAGCAAAGCCAATATTTAACTTTTGAGCTTCTAAAAATAACGCATTGTATTGTACTTCCCAACCAGGAAAGTTTTCAGAACCAACTACAAAAGGACAAGAGTTCGCACTAAAAACAATAATTAAGCCGTTTGATTTTTTTAATTGGGACAAGGTCAATGAATCCGAACCGGTAGCATTTGAAAAAACTTTATTTTCTAATGGTAAATGAGATTTTAATTTAACCTGTGAGTAAATAAGACTCGAATTAAATATAAGCAACAGAAGCGGGAAAAATAGCAGCGCCTTTTTCATTAGAAAAATATTAAATGAAAGATAAAAGTACAAAAATTTAAAGTAAAAACTAATCTTTAAATCTCTAAGAATATATACCTGTATTGACTATATTTGTGAGCTATGTCAATAAAAAATACACGCAGCTTTACAATAGGAATTTGTGGGGGAAGCGGTTCTGGAAAAACCACCTTGCTGAGACGAATTTCCGAATCGTTTAAAGCAACCACCCCTGCGGTATTTTCTATGGATAATTATTACCATTCCATTGGAGAACAGCATCGTGACCAAAATAATATTGTAAATTTCGATTTGCCAACGGCATTAAATGAAAAACAATTAACAGAAGACTTTCACTCCTTGGCATCTGGTAATGTTATAGAGGTAAAAGAATATTTTTTTAATGCGCCACCTGATAAAAATGTTTTACTTACCATTCAACCGAGTGAGCTTTTGATTGTCGAAGGACTTTTTCTTTTCCATTATGAAGGCGTCAAAGAAAGACTAGATTTTTCGGTTTATGTCGATGTAGATCATGAAACACAATTGGATCGAAGAATTTACAGAGATCAAGAAACCAGAGGATATTCAAGAGAAGATATAATTTATCAATGGGACAATCATGTTATTCCGTGTTACGAAAATTATATTCTTCCTTATAAAGATAGCGCAGACTTTATTTTTAGAAATGACCATCGCTCAGAAGAGGATTTTGAGAAAATGTTAAGTGCATTAAAGGAAAAAATGAAGGTATGACCCCAGGAAAAAACATAGTAATTAAGTGGCAGTGGTTATTGTTTTTTACTTCATTCACTTTGTTTTTCACCGCTTTTTTTCTTACTTCCAGCCCTAATAATAAAGGCTATTTAAAGTCTGATCACCAGCGCATTCAAAACAACACACAAAAACAAATAAGTACTTTAGAAGGAGTTCTTAATCGGTTTAGTAAATCCCCAAACTCAAAAGAAAACCAAGAGTATTTTTTGTATTATTATAAAGACGGCGCATTAGAATGCTGGAATAATAATAAACTTCCAATTAACAAGGAAAATAACCACAACCATATAAAAACAGGCGTCAATAAATTACCCAATGGTTGGTATTACACCTTAAAACTAGAAAATTTAAACTCCGTTTATTATGCGTCTTTTTTAATTAAAACCCAATATCATTTTCAAAATGAATACTTAATAAATGCTTTTAATCCCAAGATTTATGATGGCGTTGCTAATATTTCTTTAAATAAATTTAAAGGGGAAAAGGTCTTTGATCAAAAAGGTAAATACCTGTTTTCAATTCAGGAGTGTCAACATTTAAAAACGGTTCAGTCAAGAGCGCCCCAAATATTTATTCTAATTATTCTTGCGTTTTTATGTTTTTCTTGCGGCCTTTATTTTCTTCTTTCTCTATCCAACAAAAGGATTGTTATTGGAATTATATCACTCCTCATACTAAGGGTTTTATTTATTTATTTTCCCTTCCCGGCCGCTTGGTTGGAATTAGATTTTAACGCTGCAACCTTATTTGCTTGGAATGCATTATTTCCTAATTTACTGGCTGTTTTCCTCAATGGAATTACAATAATGTTCCTGCTTTTCTTTCTTTTAAAGTTCCAATACGAGCATAAAAGTTTTAAGGCTTTTAGAAAGGCCGCGCTCTGTTTAGTTTTATTTTCATCTTGGTGTCTAAATTGCGTTTTGTTAGAGGTTCTAGTTTCCAATTCTACACTTCCGCTTACGCTGACAGACCCATTTTTATTAAATACTTATTCATACGCGGTTCTACTTTTGTTTGCCGCACTCAATTACACTTTTTACAAGGGCTTTCTTCAACTTTTAAAAAGACCAAACCCAAAATACTTTTATATATCACTTCTGGTTTTTTGGATCATCGCCACCTTTTCAATTACGGTTTTTTATACAATAAGCCCTATTATTTTATTATTCCCAACGCTATTAATGGTCTTTGAAGTCATAGGAAAAACCAAGGAAAATAGACATCAAAACGCCTTGTTTCTATTGTTAATACTGGCATTTTTTTCTTTTGTGTTCGTCTTTATTAATAGCGAAAGCAACAGTAAAAAAGAATTAGAAAAGAAAGAAGTTTATTCCAACCAGCTTACCATTGATAGAGATTATGAATTAGAATTAGATTATAGTAGCCAATCCTCACAAATAAAAGCGGACACTTTTCTTATCTCATTATTTTCTAAAATTAATCCCGCTCCTATAGTTTCGGGTTTAAATGGGTATTTAGAAAATAAATATTTAAAAGGTATTTGGGATGGTTATGATATAAATGTCATCATCAAACCATTATCGGGAAATATTATTTCTAACAATGAACTAAGCGAAAAAGAACTTGAAGATTTAATTAATAAAAAAAGTGAAAAATCAGAAATAGACAGTTCGGTGTTTTTTATAAGAGAGGGCTTTTTAGGGATAAGCTACATTATTGTGAATGAAATGTATATAGAAAACCAATCTATTGGAACCCTCTATTTTACTCTAAAGTCAAAGAAAATTCCAAAGGAAATAGGTTTCCCGCGGTTATTATTATCAAACGAAGCAAAAGTATTTACTGCAATTGAGCAATATGCTACTGCTAAATATATTAACAATGTTCTCATCAAGCAGAGCGGCCCATACAATTTCCCTACCCGTTTAAATAAACTTACGAATTCTAAAACCCTTGATTTCTTCCAAATCAACATAAATGGATACACACACTTTATTAGAAACATTAGAAAGGGTAGCGCTGTTGTTTTATCAACTAAAACAAAAACAAATTATGATCTCCTCACTTCTTTTTCTTATGTTTTTTGTTTCTGGGGGGCCCTGTTATTATTCAGTCAAATTATTTTAATTTTTTCGAGAAAAGAACGCTTGGAATGGTCGCTTGCATTTAAAATTCAAGTTGCCTCTGTTACCCTTGTTGCCCTTTCCTTGTTGTTTTTTGGTGTAATCTCAGTGTTGTTTGTCAGTAGGCAATATAACGCATTTACAGACCGAACGATTATTGAAAAGGCGCATGCAATGGAAGGTGAATTAGCAAGCAAAACGAAGTCCTTAAAAGATTTTTCATCTCCCGAGAACGCATTGTTTTTAGAAAGTTTAAGTTTAAAGCTTTCTAAAATGTTTGAAACAGATATTAATATTTATGATTCCAAGGGATTCCTTTTGGCCTCCTCAAAGCCAAAACTATTTAGTCTAGGCTTACTTAGTAAACAAATAAATTCCAAGGCCCTATCAAATATTAGCGCTGGCAATGAAAGTCTTTTCTCTCAAAAAGAAAACATAGGAACCTTGTCGTTTAATTCCACCTACCTTCCTTTGAGAAACAGCCAGGGAGGTGTGTTTGGTTATTTAAACATTCAGCATTTTAATAAACAAAGGGAGCTAGAAATGCAAATTCAGCAGTTTATCGTTGCTATTATGAATGTTTTTCTACTCTTATTATGTGTTGCGATAATAATTTCATTATTAATTTCAAATAGGCTTGTTCAGCCTTTGAAGCAATTACAATTAAAAGTAAAACAGATTCAATTTTCTAATAGAAACCAACACATTCAATATACCAATCAAGATGAAATAGGTGAAATTGTAAGTGCGTACAACGGCAAACTAGATGAATTAGAATTGGCAATAAAACAATTAAAAGCAAACGAAAGAGAGTCTGCCTGGAGGGATGTCGCAAAACAAGTTGCCCATGAGATCAAAAACCCCCTTACACCAATAAAGTTAAGCGTTCAACATTTACTTAGATTATATGATCCTAGTAATCCAGCGTCTCAAGAAAAATTACAAACAGTCGTGCAATCGATCATTGAGCAGATTGACGCCTTAACGAAAATCACTAATGACTTTTCAAATTTTGCACAAGTGCCCCAACCGGTAAAACAAAATATTGATATTATTTCATTAATCCAAAGCTGTGTTTCAGTTCTTGAATTAACAGAAAAAATAGATTTTATTATTTCAACTGAATTAAAAACTCATGTGGTTTTAATTGACAAAGAACAATGGATTCAAGTCTTGAATAATTTATTAAAAAATGCTGTTCAAGCCTGTTCGGGAATAGAAAACGCCAAAATCACAATTCAAATAAAGGCGCATAAGCAAGGATTTATTTTAGAAATTAGTGATACAGGGTGTGGAATGGATACTGATAAATTAAGTAAGGTTTTCACACCTTATTTTACCACAAAATCTAGCGGAAGCGGCATAGGACTTTCTATTGTTAAGCAGATTGTAGAAAATCATGGTGGTCAAATAACCTGTGATTCAAAAGAAGGACAAGGAAGCACATTTGCTGTTATGGTACCATAACGAGTGTGATAATGTTCTTCTTTACTTGTTAAATCCCACCTTATTTTTAATTTTAGCATAGAACAAACATATTCTTACTTTTGTTATAACATTTCAATATTCAACTTAATGTCATCGAATAAAAAATCAACATATTGCTCGGATATATTAAATAGACAGCGATTAAACACCATTAAAGTTTCCGTTGGGCCTGTTACTATTGGAGGAGACGCTCCAATAAGAATTCAATCGATGACCACCACCGACACAATGGACACGGAGCAATCTGTTGCGCAGTCGGTAAGAATGATTGCCGCGGGTTGTGAAATTGTTCGATTGACAGCGCCAAGCAAAAAGGAAGCTGAAAACTTAGGGCTCATTAAAAAAGAGTTGAGAGATTTAGGCCTTTCTACACCTCTTGTTGCGGACATTCACTTTACCCCTAATGCAGCAGAAATAGCCGCTTTATTAGTGGAGAAAGTTCGCGTGAATCCGGGTAATTATGCAGACAAAAAGAAATTTGAGGAAATAGATTACACAGCAGCGTCTTATCAGGCTGAACTGATTCGAATCGAAGAAAAGTTCACGCCATTAGTTTTACTGTGTAAAAAGCATGGTACCGCCATGAGAATAGGAACTAATCACGGTTCGCTTTCTGATCGGATTTTAAGTAGATATGGAGACACTCCAGAAGGAATGGTGGCATCAGCTATGGAGTTTATAGCGATTTGTGAAAAGCATTCATACGATCAAATTGTTGTGTCAATGAAGGCAAGCAACACCATTGTAATGGTTCAGGCATATAGATTATTAGTTTCTAAAATGTTGGAAAATAATAAAATTTATCCACTGCATTTGGGCGTTACCGAGGCGGGAGATGGTGAAGACGGTAGAATTAAGTCCGCCGTTGGTATAGGGGCTTTATTGGAGGATGGTATTGGCGACACGATACGCGTTTCCTTAACCGAAGAACCAGAGTATGAGATACCCGTTGCTCAAAAAATAGTTCAGAAATATAAGCATCAGCAGGCTTTCAACTTTCTTAAATTTGAAGGAGAATTACCTTATAATCCATTTGAATATGCACGAAGAGAGACCTCTTTAATTCATAATATTGGCGGAAAAAATGTCCCGGTCGTAATGGCAGACTTTTCAAAAAAAGACACTATTTCTCCCGCTAGTTTTTTCGCTTTCGGGTATAATTATTCCCATAATTTAGATAAATGGAACTTGCAAGATCAAGCGGCAGATTATGTTTTTATTGGAGATAATAGCATCACTTTTGAGGTTCCAGGAACACTTGGAGTAATCTGCTCTTGGCTAAATTGGTCCAAAAATTATAAAGATAAAAAAGGTTATTATCCTCTTTTTTCTGACGGGGATCTATCAAAAATAGACAAAAATCAACAGGCCTTTTTAAGTATTGAAGCAACAGAAAACTTACCCGAAAATCTAGTTGATTACCCTAAATTAATTCTCGTTGCAAAAACAAAATTCTCTAATAAAACTCAAATATTCCGCAATTTATATTTGAATTTAGCGAAAAATAAGCTTTTAAACCCTGTGGTTTTAGCATTTGATTCATTAGATATAGATCCTGAAAATTTTCAATTGGAAGTTTCAAGTGACGCTGGTGTAATGTTGATAGATGGCTTTGGTGATGGTTTGTGGATTAATGCAACACAGCCTCAAAAAATAATTAATTCAACGGCTTTCGGAATTTTACAAGCCACGAGAACTAGAATTTCAAAGACCGAATATATTTCTTGTCCTTCATGCGGCAGAACACTTTTTGATTTGCAAGAAACTACGGCAAAAATAAGAGCGCGAACATCTCATTTAAAAGGATTAAAAATCGGAATAATGGGATGTATTGTTAATGGTCCGGGTGAAATGGCAGACGCTGATTATGGTTATGTCGGTACGGGACCAGGCAAGATTCATTTGTATAAAGAAAAAACGGTTGTGAGAAAAAATGTACCCGAGTCTGATGCGGTTGAAGCCCTAATTGAACTCATTAAAGAAAATGGCGATTGGCAATCACCTAAAGTATCAGATTAAGTAGGTATAATGCGCAATACACAATTAATAGTTGAATACTCATGGTAATGCTCGATTGCAACTCAGTACTTTTTGTATAATTTCGTTTTATGTCAAATACAGCAGAACAATTTAATAAAAAGGGAATCCGCACCAGTTATGTCTCAACTATTATAGGGATTTCCTTAGTGTTATTCATGATTGGACTTGTATTAAGCGGTGTTTTCGGGCTTAATAATATTCAAACCCAAGCAAAAGAAAACTTACAAGGTGATATATTTTTTAAGTCTACTTTAAATGATGCAGATATAAAACAAGTCGAGCAGTCATTAAAACCATGGAAAGAGTTCAATAAAGTTTGGTTTGTTTCTTCAGAAAGAGCCGTTCAAGAATTTGGAGGCGAGGGAAGTGATGAAATAAAACAATTATTAGCAGGAGAAAATCCTCTTCCGCCATCTTTATGTTTTTCTCCAAAGGCAAAATTTGCCAATAAAGAAGGAATGAAATTTATAAAAGCCAAGCTATTAAAGTTTTATAAGAATGAAATTGATGAGGTAAATTATGATGAGGCAAGCGTCAACAGGGTAAATCTAGGGTTTAAGCAATTTGTAATTTTGTTTTTATCTGTTGCTGCCCTTTTAATTATTATTGCTGTAGCAATGATAAATAATACCATAAGAATGTCGCTTTACGCCAAGCGCTTTACGATAAAAACGATGCAATTGGTTGGAGCAACCAGTAAGCATATTAGAAAACCATTTTTAAAACAAGCCATAATTCAAGGGGTTTTTTCAGCGATATTAGCACTTGGTTTTTTAATGAGTGTGTTTTTCGCTCTTAATAATGTTATTGAAACTTTTGAAATTAGCTTTACAATAGAAATGTTATTGTTATTGATTGGATCACTGTTATTATTAGGAATTTTTATTACACTTGTCTCCACTTGGTTTGCATTAAACAAGTATCTTCGTATGAAATTGGACGATTTATATTAAAAAACATGAGTAAGCCCCTTAAACAATTTGGTTTCCACCGCGAAAACTACAAGCTTCTATTAATTGGTTTAGCAATCAACATAATTGGTTTTATCTTAATGATTGGAGGCGGGACCTCTGACCCAAATAAATTTAATGGTGCTGAACTTTTTAGTAACACTCGAATTACTTTGGCTCCCTTATTAATAGTTGTTGGATATATTATCATTATATTTTCAATAATGAAAAAAGGGAAACCAACCGAGTCGGTCGAAAAGGATCCTCTTGATACCACGAAAAAGTAGCAGCAACACCCCATGACGACTTTAGAAGCAATCCTTTTAGCGATAACAGAAGGGGTAACAGAATTTTTGCCTATTTCGAGTACAGCTCACATGATTTTTTTAAGTTCCATCTTTGGCATTAGTCAAGATGAATTTGTTAAAATGTTCCAGGTTTCAATACAATTTGGAGCTATATTGGCTGTTGTATTTCTCTATTGGCGGAAATTTTTCGATTTCAAGTCTAAACAATTCTATTTTAAATTATGCTTAGCGGTTATTCCCGCGCTTGTACTAGGGAAATTATTTGATGATAAAATTGAAGCGGTTTTGGAGAAGCCCATACCTATAGCCATTACTTTGGTAATAGGAGGAGTTATATTGTTATTCATAGATAGATTGTTTAAAAACACACATATTGATCAAGAAGAAAACATAGGCCTTCTTTCAGCAGTTAAGATAGGATTTTGGCAATGCCTCGCAATGATGCCAGGAACAAGTCGAGCAGCGGCATCAATTATAGGAGGAATGCAACAAGGATTAAATAGAAAAACAGCAGCAGAATTTAGTTTTTTCTTGGCGGTTCCAACCATGTTGGCGGTAACCACCTATTCTTTATTTTTGAAAGACTGGAAATATCACGGTGTTGAACAATCGGGAATAAAAATGATTTTTTCTAGTAGCAACAATACCATGCTTTTCTTTCTAGGGAATATTTTAGCATTTATTGTCGCAATCATTTCCATAAAGTTTTTCATGGGAATCATTAGCAAATATGGATTTAAAATTTGGGGATGGTACCGCATAATAATAGGATTAGTACTTGTTGCATATTTTTCTTTTAAATGATAGATTTCATTAACGGTGAAACCATCCTTGTAGACAAGCCTTTAGGTTGGACTTCATTTGATGTTGTAAATAAGATTAGATGGAATATCAAGCAGAAACTTAAGGTTAAAAATATTAAAGTTGGCCACGCCGGCACTTTAGATCCCCTTGCCTCAGGGCTTCTTGTGATTTGTATAGGCAAGAACACTAAGTTAATTGAATCTATGATAGGCCAGGATAAAGCTTATTCCGGAACCTTTTTATTGGGTAAGTCTACACCATCTTATGATTTAGAAACAGAGTTTGATGCCGTTTTTGATATTAGTAAAATAGATCTTTCTCAAGTGAATTCAATAGTGGAGTCTTTTCTTGGTGAACAAGATCAAGTTCCCCCTATTTTTTCTGCTAAGCAGGTTGATGGCAAAAGAGCCTATGATTATGCAAGAGAAGGAAAAACTTTAGTGTTACCACCCAACCGAGTGAACATTAAAGAATTTTCTGTTGACACCACTAACTTCCCGGAAATTAATTTTAAGATTGTGTGCTCCAAAGGAACTTATATTAGATCATTAGCCTCAGATTTTGGAAAAAAACTAAACTCGGCAGCTACGCTAATTGCCTTAAGAAGAACTGCTTCCGGGTCTTTTTTAATTGAGAATGCAAAAACCGTCGAGGAATGGATTTCAATTATTAAAGAGTAGGGAAAACTTATAAAAAGGTGTATATTTAACTAAATATACGCACTATGAAATCAATTTTCTACTTATTTTTCTGCCTCTTTTTAAGTGTTTCAACGCTTTATGGACAATGTCAATTTGTATTTGTAAGTACTACAGGTAGTCCTACAGCGGCGGGCACTCAACAAGATCCATTAGATATCAACACTGCTTTTTTAACCACTGCAGATAATGGATATATTCGGTTAGCAACAGGAACTTACACTATCGATAATTCACTCACCCTTAATGGGAATAATATAATCGTAGAGGGCGGGTTTATTGCAGCGC
This sequence comes from Flavobacteriales bacterium, assembly GCA_947488235.1. Lineage (GTDB taxonomy): Bacteria > Bacteroidota > Bacteroidia > Flavobacteriales_D > Crocinitomicaceae > UBA952. The sequence goes on from CANLAQ010000002.1 coordinate 32,401, forward strand.
AAGCATGGACAAAAACTAGTTTAGCGGGTGCAACTACAATTTATCGTTCCGCATTAAATGTCCAGGGGCCAATTATTGCTCCTAGATTAAGTGTATTTGAGATATTAGGTAAAAATGATTTTCGTTTTCAAGATATAACAATTCAAGTAAGTAATGCCCCTCAAGCAACGCCTACATCACCCTATGGAACATCAGTTTATGGTGTTTATTTATACAGTTGTTCTAATTATAAGTGGGTGAGGTGTTCGTTTATTATTGGCTCTGCATCAAATGGCTTATCAGGAACTCCGGGGCTTACAGGTCTAGCCGGCTCAAATGGAGCCCTTGGTTCTGCCGGGTCTTGTGATGGCGGAACATGTACTTTTAGTAGTGGTCAGGCTGGAGGAGCTGGTGGTGTTGGTGGAGCCGGGGGCGGTGGAACAAGTGGTGGAGCCGGTGGATCAGCGACTGTTGGTCAACAAAATAATGGTGTTGGTGGATCTGCAGGATCTGGAAGAAATGGAGGCGGTGGTGCCGGAGGCGGCGCAGGCGGAGATGAATGTTCAACCAATAATGCAGGTTTAAGCGGAACTGGCGGAGCATCTTCTTGTTCGGTAGGCGCACAAGGTGGAGCAAGAGGCTTAGATGGAGATCCTGGAGGCGACGGAACGCCAGGAACTTCGGGTGCCAACGGAACCAACGGAATTAATGGTATAGATGGAAATTTAGGATTTGATTTAGGTGTTTTTTGGACGCCTGGATCACAAGGGACCGCAGGTACTGATGCTTGTGGAGGTGCCGGTGGAGGTGCCGGTGGAGGCGGTGGACGACAAGTTTGTTCGCTATGCGATAATGGCCCAGGAAATGGTGGTTCTGGCGGCGGCGGCGGCGGACAAGGTGGACAAGGTGGACAAGGTGGCTATGGAGGAGGAAGTGCCTTTGGGATCTATTTAACTCAAAATGGAAATAATGGTCAAGTAATAGATTGTAATATACTAACCGGAACTTTAGGATTGGGTGGAATTGGAAGTCCAGGCGGCTTAGGTGGAGCAGGCGGTTTGGGCGGTTCTCAACAAACAACATGTAATGCTCAAATTGGTGAAGGCGGCTCAGGAGGTTCAGGCGGAGCAGGGGGTGTTGGCGGAAAAGGAGGAAATGGAATGGATGGAATTAGTGCTAATGTTTATGTTGCCTCTGGTGCAGCATTGACAAGTTCAATTATTAATTTCAATTTGCTTTTACAACCGGAGATACAAGCTTCTTATGCTACTTGCACGAATACTATAATTCAAGTTACTGATATTACGATTCCAACAGGCGTAAGTGATTGGACTTTTACAACTGCAGCAACTTTTCAAACGGCATCCGCAAACCCAGCACAAACCTCACCAGCTTCTATTGGCTACACGAGCATTACGCATACAAATAATATTTACACCGATTTCATAAATATTACCTGTCAAAGCGAAGACCTTATATTATATCAAGAGATTTGTTTTGGAGACAGTGTATTGTTAGGTGGTCTTTATTATGCTGCCGATGGCACCTATACTTATAATGGTATTAATAGTCAAGGTTGTGATAGCATTGTTACTTTATACCTATTAGTTGAAACTATTTATAATGTTATTTCCTCTAACAATTTAATATTAGGGTCTAGTCAACTCGGATTAATTTATCAATGGATTGATTGTTCTAATAATACCAATATAGCCGGCGCAAATTTAGAATATTATGTTGTAGCCCAAAATGGGACTTATGCCGTAATTAGCACTAATCCTAATGGCTGTTCGGACACATCAAATTGTATAACCATCGATTTTATTGGTTTGGAAGAGATGGGTGGTAGCGCATTTACTGTTGCTCCAAATCCGGTAAGCAATCAACTTACTTTTAGAAGCACTTTAAATTTTACAGGCACTATTTATCTAAGCGATATCAATGGCAGAATCATCCAACAAATAGAGATTGAAAATCAAATGGAAAAAACAATAGACTTCCCTTTTCCCGCAGGAGTTTATTTTGTAAAGATTATGTCTGTTGGACATGAGGAGACATTAAAGTTGCTAAAAATGTAGTGTTTTCACATTCTACATGACACATATGTCCCGCCTTTGGAAAAAGATAAAAATGGGGGTCATCAGATAAAAAAATAGGCTCAAAATCAGCGGTGTTTACGAGATGGTCTAAGGCCCCATGAATAATATAAACATCGGCTTTGTTCTCTGTAACAAATGAAGAAAAGTCTTTCCTGTTGCCCATTGCAATAGAGCAATAAGCCATGTCTTCAGGCAACATTTTTGAGGCCTCATGCATTAAAATACTTATTTCTTTGTTGTATTTCTTCGTGTTAGAATAAAGCCTAGGAATGGCTTCTGAAAGAAAGAAATCTTTTGCTTTAAACACAATTTCAGCTACTCTTATGCGATCTTTTTTGCGCTGTACACTATCGTTCCAATAGTTAGAATTTAATAGCGTTATTTTTTGACAGCGTAAATCTAAATCCTTTAGCTCAAGCGCAACATATCCACCCATGGAATGACCAATTACATGATATAAATCTATGTTTAAGTGATCAATTACTTCTTTGACTTTAAGCGATATTGCTTCGATGCTTGGATTACCATTGTTTATCCCAGAGGAACCTCCATGCCCAGGAAGATCAATTAAAATACTTGTAACAGAGAGATTCTCTAATGCTAAATGTTGCCACATAGTAGAAGACTCTAAGTATCCATGTAGAAAAATGACAGGAAATCCAGATCCCTTTATGCTATAATGTAACAAATGAAATGTTTAGTGCATCAATTCTTCGATGGCCTCTGCTTCGATAGGAATATCTCCCATTAGATTAAAAGGAGCGCCTTTTTCTTGAACCACGAGGTCATCCTCAAGACGAACACCCAATCCTTCTTCAGGAATATATATTCCCGGCTCACAAGTAAATACCATGCCTGCTTGTATCGGCTGATTCCATAAACCAACATCGTGTGTATCTAATCCAATAAAGTGAGAGGTCCCGTGCATAAAATACTTTTTATAAGCCGGCCAATCAACGGACTGATTTTTAATATCGTCTAGGCTGATTAATTTTAATTTCACTAATTGTTCTTCCATGATAAGCCCAACCTGTTTGTGATAGTCAAGCATCATGGTTCCAGGAACTAACAATTTTTCAGCTTCTTTTTTAACATGTAAAACAGCATTGTACACCTCTTTTTGGCGCTTTGTAAACACCCCAGAAACCGGGATACAACGCGTTAGGTCTGAGGCATAATTTGCATATTCCGCTCCAACATCCAACAAAATCACCTCCCCCTCTTGGCACTGTTGGTTGTTTTCAATATAATGTAAAACACAAGCGTTTTTTCCAGAGGCGATGATAGGGGTGTAGGCAAAACCCTTTGATCTATTTCTAATAAATTCATGTATAAGTTCCGCTTCAATTTCGTACTCCCATACTCCTGGCTTAATAAAATCTAAAATCCTTCTGACGCCTGATTCTGTAATTTTGCAAGCTTGCTGCATTAAATCTAATTCAATCGAATTTTTTACAGAACGAATTTCATGCATAATTGGCGCTGACTTTTTTACTGAATGCCCAGGAAAATCTTGCTTCACCTTTTTAATAAAGCGATCTTCTCTTGTTTCTACTTCGGTGGAAGCGCGAAGATGTTCGTTGGTATTGAGGTAAATATTTTCCGCTTCTGCCATCATTTGTTTAAAAATGACAGGAAATTGTGCTAACCAATAAACCGTTTTAATACCAGAAACTTCAAATGCAGTTTGTTTAGTAAGTTTTTCTCCTTCCCAAATTGCAATGAGGTCACTTGTTTCTTTTAAAAATAGTACTTCTTTATGCGCAGCGTTTAATGAATCGGGAAACAGAACTAAAATGGACTCTTCTTGATCTACCCCACTCAAAGCAAAAATATCTCTATGTTGTTGGAAAGGCATTGTACTGTCAGCGCTAATAGGAAAAATATCATTTGAATTAAATACAGCAAGACTGTTTTTAACCATTTTAGCGATAAATTTTTTTCTATTTTCTATGAATAATGATGCTTTTATTCTTTCGTATTTCATGATTTAGTACTATAGTTTATTAAAATGAAATTCATGTGTTCCTGCAGCATCAGTATAGGTATACCACATTTCTTTTCGGGTTAAAAGAGTAATTTTAAAAGTGTTAACACCTTGTGTAGTGTAACCTGGGGTAAGGGCAATTGAACCAACACCGTTAATACTTACCCTTGTTTTTTCTCCATCTAAATCCCAGCCACCCGTTTCGCTTAACACTTGATTCAAACTATCTACATATTGCCTTGAATAAGACCCGTTTTCTTCGAAAGTTTCTTTGTAATCGGTTGTTTGAAGATTACTCGTAAAAGAAATCCCGCTTATATAATAATTATTTAATTTCCATGTCCCCACAATGTTTCTAATGGCACCAGAAGCCCTTCCTCCATTTTCATATTTTTGACAACCCGCGAGACTAAGCCCTAGAATAAATAGTGTTAAATAAAAAATAGTTTTCATAAAGTAGTATTTATAACAAATTAAGCGAAAAATTCTCAAAGTTCAAGGCTTATTTAAACCAACTCGCATATAGAATATAATTATTAGCAATCCTTTCTACTTCTCCTTTGAATAATTCAGGAGAAAGTGTTTTCACTTTTTTAGCAGGAACTCCCGCGTAAATACTCCAGGATTCTGTCTGTGTGCCTTCCAAAAGCACCGCCCCAGCGGCAATAATACAATTACTACTAATATGACAATTATCCATTACAATAGAACCCATTCCAATTAACACATTACTTTCAATCGTACAGCCATGAACCAATGCGTTATGTCCAATAGACACATTATCACCTATAGTTACTTTGGTTTTTTCATAGGTACAATGCAGCACAGCGCCATCTTGTATATTTACTTTGTTTCCTATACGAATACTATTTACATCCCCGCGTACAACAGTATTGAACCAAATAGAACATTGATTTCCTATTATAACATCTCCAATTACAGTTGCGTTTTCTGCTAAGTAGCAATCTTCACCAAATTTCGGATCGAAACCCCTACACGATTTAATTAATGCCATTTAAATATTTATTTCCAAGTGGATCCTTCCTTACTATCTTTAACTTGAACTCCGGCTTTTGCTAGGCCATCTCTAATTTTATCTGATGTGCCCCAATCTTGACCTTCACGGGCTGTCTTTCTTAACTCAAGAACCAAATCCATCACCCCCATTAATCTATCGTCACTTGTTTCTGTTTTAACATGATTCAATCCCAAAACATCATAAATGAAAGCAGTAAAAGCTATATGTAATTTTGACAAGTCATCTTGCGTAATCGTAACAACGCCCTCTTTAAGGTTGTGTATTATTTTCACCGTATCAAATAAATGAGCAACCAAAACAGGAGCGTTAAAATCGTCGTCCATTGCTGCGTAGTATTTATTGATGATTTCATTCACATCAACGGAGGAATGCTTGTTAGTGGCAAGTTCCCCGATTAATTTTTCTGCTTCAAAAAGTCGTAAAAACCCTTTTTCTGCTGCCGATAATGCTTCAGAGGTAAAATCAAGAGTGCTGCGGTAGTGTGCCTGCATCATGAAGAACCTAACGACCATCGGATCAAAACCCTTTGATAAGAGCGGTGTGTTTCCACTAAATAATTCATTCGGAAGTAAGCTGTTTCCGGTTGATTTACTCATTTTTTTACCGTTCAATGTTAGCATATTCCCATGCATCCAGTAGTTCACAGGCGCTTTTCCTGTTACTGAACACGCTTGCGCTATTTCACATTCATGATGTGGAAATTTTAAATCCATTCCACCACCATGTATATCAAATGTTTCTCCCAGATATTTTGTACTCATGGCGGAACACTCTAAGTGCCAACCTGGAAATCCAATTCCCCAAGGCGATGCCCATTTCATGATATGCGAAGCACCAGCTTTTTTCCAAAGTGCGAAATCTAGCGGCGCTCGTTTTTCTTCTTGTCCGTCAAGGGCCCGAGTATTAGCAATTAAATCTTCTATTTTCCTTCCTGAAAGTTCACCATAAGGATAAGATTGGTTGTATTTTTCAACATCAAAATATACGGATCCGTTAGAAACATAGGCAAAGCCAGAAGAAATAACACCTTCAATAAATTCTATTTGTTCAATAATATGTCCGGTTGCAGTAGGCTCTATATTCGGCGGTAAAGTATTAAAGGACTCCATAACACGATGAAAATCGACAGTATATTGTTGAACTATTTCCATTGGCTCAACCTCATCTAATCTTGCTTTTTTCCCAATTTTATCCTCACCATCATCTCCATCACTTTCTAAATGACCAACATCTGTAATGTTTCTTACATAGCGCACTTTAAACTCCAAATGTTTTAAGTAGCGATTTACTAAATCAAAAGAAATAAAGGTGCGGCAATTTCCTAGGTGAACAGCATTATAAACAGTTGGTCCGCAAACATACATACCTACAAAATTGCTGTTGATAGGGGTAAAAGCCTCCTTTTTACCACTTAAACTATTGTATATAAATAAATTTCCTTGACGAGCTGACATTTCTTTAATTTTATACAAATGTAAAAAACATCTGCTATAGATGGCTCATTTGTAAATTCAAGACGAATCAACTTGTTCAATTAAGACAAATCCTTATTTTTGAGCATGGTAAAACGCACAGTAATTATTACAGCAGGTGGAATGGGTACTAGGATAGGGGCTTCTTTACCAAAACAATTTTTATTACTAAAAGGCCAACCCATTTTAATGCACACATTGGCTGTGTTTTATTCGCTCGATAGTGAAATGCAATTGATTATTACCTTACCTATTGACTGGATGGATTATTGGAAATCATTGCTTGCAGCATATAACTGTGAAATACCTCATGAGCTAGTTGCTGGAGGAGATACGCGTTTCGCTTCCATTCAAAATGCTTTGATATATGTTAAGGGCGATGAGGTTGGAGTTCATGATGGAGTAAGACCCTTTGTAAGTCACGATACAATTTCTCGATGTTTTAATGCTCTTACCATTTCAGATGCGGTTGTTCCTTGTTTGCCAGTTAAAGATTCTATTAGAAAAACAACTCCTAATGGATCAATAGCAATTGACAGAAGTGATTTAAGAGTTGTTCATACCCCTCAATGCTTTAGTAGTGCGCTACTAAAGGCGTCCTACAATACGGTATTTTCAGGTTTATTTACCGATGATGCAAGTGTAGTAGAAGCATATGGGGCAAGTGTATTAATGGTTGACAGTAACGAAGAAAATATTAAAATCACGAGTAGCATAGACCTTGATATCGCTGCATTACTTATAGAAAAGAAATGATAAACCCACCACTTTTAGTTAATGGAGATTTAATTTATATCACTGCGCCAGCAAAGTTTGCCGATGAAGCTTCCGTATTTTATGCTAAAAATTTATTGGAGCAATCTGGCTTCCGGGTTTTACTAAGTGAACATTGTTTGGGAAAAAACAATTATTTTTCTGGAACCGATGCGGAACGATTAAGTGATTTACAGTATGGTATTGATCACCCTGAAGTTCGTGCCATTATATGTGCTAGAGGAGGCTATGGCTGCGTGAGAATCGTAGATCAAGTCAACTGGGCCAATATACTATTAGAACCAAAATGGTTAATTGGATTTAGTGATATTACAGTTTTTCATCATCGTTTAATTAAATTGGGAGTCCAATGTATTCATGGAACAATGCCTTTGAATTTTGAAACCAATACCGTAGAAGCAATCGACACTTTATTGCATAATTTATGTAAGGCCCCGGTCGATATTAATCTTGCTGCAAATAGTTTTAATAAAGAAGGTATAGCAACGGGAATTTTACTAGGCGGCAACCTAAGTATTGTTCACAGCATGCTAGGAACTGATGACCAATTCAACTTTGAAGATGCTATTTTATTTATAGAAGATCTTGGAGAACATTTATATCAAATAGACAGAATGATCTTCGCTTTAAAAAAATCTGGCGCGCTGCACAAAATAAAGGGCTTAATTATAGGCGGTATGACTGATCTTGAAGATACAGATCCTTCTTTCGGCCATGCTATTAATTCAATAATTAAATCCCAATTTGAATTTTCAAAAATTCCTTTACTCTTTGATTTTCCCGCGGGTCACATCTCAGATAATCGCGCTTTGATATTTGGAAAAAGGGTTTCATTAGAAGTAGGGAAAGAGAATTCGCGCCTGCGCTATTTAAACTAATTCTAAATAAGAACATTTTAGTGTTTTAGATTGTTCAAAGATGTAAATTTGCACTCAATAAACCACAATAATTATGAGTAATTCAGCACTGCTTAAATCATCAATTTCTAAAAAGTATTGGATGGCCTTAACGGGTTTATTCCTTTGCACTTTTTTAGTTGGCCACCTCTTAGGAAATTTACAATTGATTTTAAAAACGGGAGAAGAGGGAAGACGAGCCTTTAACGAATATGCCTATTTTATGTCCCATAATCCGGCAATAAAAATTCTTTCTTGGGTGACTTATATTTCAATTTTATTTCATGCAATAGATGGAATATTATTAACGATTCAAAATAAGAAAGCGAGACCAATTCCTTATGCTCGTAATAATCCATCAAAAAACTCTTCTACTCCAGCGCGTTATATGGCAGTTCTAGGAACTTTAGTTTTGGTTTTCATTGCTACACACATGGCTAATTTTTGGTATAAGATGAAAATTTCAGAAGAAGTCCCAATGCATAGCTTCATAGTGAGTGTCCCTGATCAAAACGGACAAGTTCAAAGTCAGGAATTTTATTATACGCACAACCTACAATTAATTCCAAAAGATGACAATTTTTCTGTTAAGAACGGGACGGATTTGTATATGTCTAAAATGAATATAAAAATAGGCGAAGGCTATAGAGATTTACATACTGTTGTAATGCAATTTTTCAGTAAGGACAATGACAGCGCTTTATTTGCGGTCTTATTTTATGTATTATCGATGTTTGTTTTATCCTTTCACTTATGGCATGGATTTGCTTCGGCATTTCAATCTTTAGGACTGAATCATAAAAAATACAATGCAGCAATTGGCTATATAGGTAAGGGTTTTGCAATATTAGTTCCTTTACTTTTCGCCATCATTCCAATTATTATTTATTTAAAGTAACAAGTTAAAAACGCAGTATATGTCAGTTTTAGACTCAAAAATACCCACAGGCCCCATAGCGGAAAAGTGGACCAACCATAAAAACCACATGAACTTGGTGGCACCAAATAATCGCCCCAAGATTGATGTTATAGTAGTTGGTACAGGCTTGGCAGGTGCTTCAGCCGCGGCTTCATTAGGAGAGATGGGATATAATGTTAAAGCGTTTTGTTTTCAAGACTCCCCAAGAAGGGCGCATTCAATTGCCGCACAGGGTGGAATAAATGCCGCTAAAAATTATCAAAATGACGGTGATAGTGTATATCGTTTGTTTTACGATACCATAAAAGGGGGTGATTATCGCGCAAGAGAAGCAAATGTTCATCGTTTGGCGGAGGTCTCCGGAAATATTATTGATCAATGTGTTGCGCAAGGCGTTCCATTTGCAAGAGAATATGGTGGTTTATTGGATAACAGATCTTTTGGAGGAACTCAAGTTCAAAGAACATTTTATGCTGCCGGTCAAACGGGGCAACAATTATTATTAGGTGCGTATTCAGCGCTTTCTAGACAAATTGGTTTAGGAAGAGTTAAAATGTATCACCGTCATGAAATGATGGATTTAGTAAAAATAGATGGAAAGGCAAGAGGAATAATTGCTAGAAATTTAGTGACAGGAGAAATAGAAAAACATGCTGCACATGCAGTTGTTATTGCTTCCGGAGGATATGGAAATGTTTATTTTCTATCTACTAATGCCATGGGAAGTAATGTCTCTGCAGCGTGGAAAGTTCATAAAAGAGGCGCTATGTTTGCCAATCCTTGTTTTGTACAAATTCACCCGACATGTGTTCCTGTTCACGGAACCAATCAATCAAAATTAACCCTGATGTCAGAGTCATTAAGAAATTCTGGCCGTATTTGGGTTCCAAAAAAGAAAGAAGATGCTGCAGCAATTAGAGCAGGACAATTAAAGCCAACTCAGATTGCAGAGGATGATAGAGATTATTTTTTAGAAAGAAGATATCCTGCTTTTGGTAACCTAGTTCCTCGTGATGTTGCTTCTAGAGCAGCAAAAGAAAGATGTGATGCTGGACATGGAATTGAAGCAAACGACACCAACGAAGGGGTGTATTTAGATTTTGCTACTGAAATTTTATCAAAGGGAAGACAATCAGCATATGCTTTGGGAGATCATAACCCAACGGAAGAAAAGATGCAGGAATTGGGTAAAAAATGGATTGAGGAGAAGTATGGTAATTTATTTCAAATGTATCAGAAAATCACAGATGAAAATCCATATGAAACACCAATGAAAATATACCCGGCGGTACATTATACTATGGGAGGTGTTTGGGTAGATTATAATTTACAAAGTACTATTCCAGGTTGTTTTGTGACGGGCGAGGCTAATTTTTCTGATCATGGTGCCAACAGATTAGGCGCCTCTGCTTTAATGCAAGGTCTAGCAGATGGTTATTTTGTTCTTCCTTATACCATTTCGGACTATTTATCGAATGAAATTAGAACGGGAAAAATTTCTACAGAAAGTCCAGAATTTGATGAAGCTGCAGAAAGCGTTAAGGCGTCTATTGAAAAAATTCTATCTAATAATGGCACCCATACGGTTGATCATTTCCACAAACGATTAGGACTAATCATGTGGAACAAGGTGGGAATGGGAAGAAATGAAAAGGGTCTTAAAGAAGCAATTGAAGAAATTGGACTATTGAGAGAAGAGTTTCATAACAATGTTTATGTTCCAGGAACAGCAGAGGAATTGAACCAAGAATTAGAAAAAGCACTTCGTGTAGCAGATTTAATAGAACTAGGACAATTAATGGCAGTTGATGCATTGCAGCGCAAGGAGTCTTGCGGCGGGCATTTTAGAGATGAATATCAAGATGCCGAAGGAGAAACTTTGCGCGATGATGAGAATTTTAAATTTGTCGCTGCATGGGAGTATCAGGGATCAGATTCCACAAAATCTACTTTACACAAAGAAGATTTGAAGTATGAGTTTATTAAAATCGCAGCAAGAAATTACAAATAATTAAAGCAACTATAATGGCAGCAAAATCCATAAATATTACCTTAAAAATCTGGAGACAAAAGAACGCAAACACTAAAGGCGCTCTAGAGACATATTCCTTAAATGAAGTTTCTACCGACAGTTCGTTTTTGGAAATGTTGGATCAGTTAAATGAACAATTGATAAATGATAGAAAAGAACCTGTAGCTTTTGATCATGATTGTCGCGAAGGAATTTGCGGGATGTGTTCCTTATATATTAATGGTCGCGCTCATGGACCAGAAACAGGCACAACCACCTGTCAATTGCATATGCGTATGTTTAGCGATGGAGACACGATTTATGTTGAGCCATGGAGATCTCGCGCTTTCCCAATTGTTAAAGATTTAGTTGTGGATCGTTCTGCCTTTGACCGCATTCAACAAGCCGGAGGATTTGTTTCTGTTAACACTTCAGGAAATACGATGGATGCCAATTCTTTACCAATTCCAAAAGATGATGCTGATAAGGCGTTTGAAGCAGCCGCATGTATTGGTTGTGGCGCTTGTGTTGCAAGTTGCAAAAACGGTTCAGCCATGTTGTTTGTAGGGGCTAAAGTTTCTCAATATGCTCTTTTACCTCAAGGAAAAGTAGAGGCAAGAGACCGCGTATTAAACATGGTGCGTCAAATGGATGAAGAAGGATTCGGAAACTGTACAAATACAGGAGCATGCGAAATAGAGTGTCCCAAGGGAATTTCCTTAGAGAATATTGCTAGAATGAATAGGGAGTTTTTAAAAGCAGGGCTTTCCTCAGAAAAATAGTAGTATTAGAAATTAAAAAGACTAAAGGAGCTGTTATTTAAGCTTTTTACCTTCATTATCTTTATACCAACCAACATTTTCAGCCGGATCTAAAGGAACCGTAGCTTTTTTATTGAATTTATTCTGGATATTCATCCAATAGATAAAACCAAAGAACCCTACAAATAGAAGAAGCGTGTTGAAGTAATTTTGTACCACTTCAAAAAACAAAAATATTTGATTTTTAAAAAGGTCTCCTATTGAATAAATCATGTCCGTCCAGCTCATATCTTTAATTTTATTTTACAAAGTAAATGATTTTTTTTTAAATAACATTCAACTTTTAAATTTCGCCCATTAATTGCAAGGTTTCCTTAGAGGCTAATTGTTCGGCTTCTTTTTTAGTGCTTCCTTTACCTTCGCCATATTCTTTTTTATTGATGGCAACACGAATCGTATAGAGCCAAGACCCCTCTATATTTTCTTCGCTATGCAATACAAATTCTAAAGTCAATCTTTTTTTCTGACACCAAATAAATAAGCGTGATTTAAAATCGATTTCAACTTCTAGTAATTTATTTATGTCCACAAATTTTCTAAAAATAAAATTTTGAAGACTCACTTTAGCTTTGTTAAATCCACCATCTAAATATATAGCACCAATGAGCGCCTCGAAGGCATTCCCCTCAATAGCGGATAGATTAATGGTTCTGCTCTGACTGTATTTAATAACTTCTCGTAAACCCATTTTTTCTCCGATTTCGGAAAGGGTCTTCCGGTTTACAATTTTGGATTTTAATTTGGTTAAATATCCCTCATCGTCCCCTGGAAACTTATTATATAGATATTCTGCAACTACTGCATCAAGTATGGCATCACCTAAAAACTCAAGACGCTCATTTGAATTTATGTCCCCGCTACTTAATGATTTGTGTCTTAAGGCTTTTTTAAAGATATTTAAATCAATAGGGCGATACCCAAAATTTTGAATAATAAATTTGATTATAATGAGATCCTTCTCAGATTTTTTAGCAGAAATAAAGGGCAGTCTAAGCGCCAAGGATTAAGCGAATTTTTTTACAATTACGCTTGTGTTGTGGCCTCCAAATCCAAAGGTATTGGATAATGCGACATTAACCGTGCGTTTTTGAGCTTTATGGAAAGTGAAATTTAATCTTGTATCCAACTCTGGATCATCTGTAAAATGATTGATTGTTGGAGGAACGATATCGTTTTTAACACTTAAGATACATGCAATCGCTTCAATAGCACCAGCAGCACCTAATAGGTGACCTGTCATGGACTTTGTTGAGCTAATGTTAATGTTGTAGGCATGTTCACCAAATACTGCCTGTATGGCTTTAACCTCAGCTATATCTCCAAGTGGGGTTGATGTACCATGAACATTGACATAATCAATTTGATCTGCTGTCATCTCAGCATCTTCTAATGCGGCTAACATGGTATTTCTTGCGCCAATTCCTTCTGGATGAGGTGCAGTCATATGATAAGCATCGCCTGACATTCCTCCTCCCGCAACTTCTGCGTAGATTTTAGCGCCACGCTTAAGAGCATGTTCTAATTCTTCTAAGATAATAGCTCCTGATCCTTCCCCTAAAACAAAACCATCACGGTCTAAATCAAAAGGTCTTGAAGCCGTTAACGGAGCATCATTTCTGGTTGATAATGCTTTTAAGGCATTGAATCCACCCATACCCATTTGATTTACCGCAGCTTCTGAACCACCTGTTACAATGGCGTCCGCTTTACCGAGACGAATCAAGTTAAAAGCATCAATGATTGCATTTGTTGATGAAGCACAGGCCGAAACGGTGACATAATTAGGTCCTCGTAAACCAAATTTGATTGAAATATGACCAGAGGCTATATCTGCAATCATTTTTGGAATAAAGAAAGGATTAAATCTAGGCGTTCCATCTCCCGAGAAGAAATTTTCAGCTTCATCTTGAAAAGTTTTAAGTCCTCCGACTCCAGATCCCCATACAACCCCTATGCGATCACAATTGGGGTTTGACTCCATTATGCCAGAGTCTGCAATTGCCTCTGTAGCAGTGACAACTGCATACTGGGAAAACTGATCTAATTTACGCCCTTCTTTTTTATCCATGTGATCCTCCACATTAAAGCCCTTAAGCTCACATGCGAAGTGTGTTTTGAATAAAGAAGCGTCAAACTGCTGAATTTCGGCAGCGCCACTTTTACCTGCTAATAATGCCTCCCAATAAGAAGACACATCATTTCCAATTGGCGTAAGCGCACCAAGACCGGTTACAACAACTCGTTTTAATTGCATAATATTTTAAAAAAGACTTAAGTCTTATTGTACGTTGCTTTCTATATAAGCAATTGCATCACCAACTGTTTGAATTCCTTCAGCTTTATCGTCTGGAATAGAAATGTTAAATGATTTTTCAAACTCCATGATTAATTCTACGGTGTCTAATGAATCCGCACCTAAATCATTTGTGAAGCTCGCTTCGTTTGTAACTTCTGTTTCTTCAACATTAAGTTTATCTACAATAATTGCGATAACTCTACTTTTGATTTCTGACATTTTATAAAATTTAAAAGGTTTTAAGTGTGCAAAGAAAAAAACAATCATTCAATTAACAAAATTAATACAAGGGTTTTTATGAACTTAATAGTATGGACTTCTTTTTATAAGTCCTAACTAATCCTTAATTTTGTCAAGTGAACACTACTATAAACATAGCAATATTTATTTCAGGAAAGGGTACAAATGCTAAAAATATAATTAATTATTTTTCTGCAAAAAAGTTAATAAAGGTCGTTTTAGTGCTTTCAACTAAGGAAAATCAGACCATTTCTAACTTATGTCAAGACAATAACATAGCGTTTCTTGTGCCCAATACCACACAATTATCACCAACATTTTATTTACAACAACTACAAGCATTAAAGACAGATTGGATTATTTTAGCTGGTTTCCTTCGTAAAATTCCACAGGAGTTAATATCCCACTATCCAAATAAAATAATAAATCTTCATCCTTCATTGTTGCCTTCTTTTGGTGGAAAAGGCATGTATGGTGATTTTGTGCACCAAGCGGTATTGGCCTCAGGGATAGACAGGTCTGGCATAACCATTCATTATGTTAATGAGGAATTCGATAAAGGAGAAATTATAGCACAATTTAGTTGTGAGGTAGACCCATCCGATACGGTTTCAATGCTTTCAGCTAAAGTACATTTATTGGAGCAACAACATTTTCCACAGATTATTGAAAAAACTATTTTTGAATAGCTTGATCTAATAAATAACCAAACCTCCAACAATCTTCATAACTATTATAAAGGGGCGCTGGCGCAACTCGAATTACATTCGGCGCTCTCCAATCAGCAACTACACCAAGTTTACTTAAGGCATCAAATAATTCTTTTCCTTGTCCTTTAGTCATAATGGATAATTGTGCACCTCTTTGGCTTTTGTCTTTGGGTGTAATTAATTCGAAGGTGCAGTTTTCCAGATTTCTTTCTGAAACTTTTTCAATAATAAATTGAAGGTACGCCGTCATTTGATCTCTCTTTTCTCCAATTGCTTTCATTCCAGCAGCTTCGAATAATTCTAGTGAAGCAAGATGCACCGCCATTCCTAAAACAGGCGCATTACTCAGTTGCCACCCTTCTGCTCCAGGAATTGGATCAAAAACAGATTCCATTTTAAAGCGTTCTTCTTTATTGTGTCCCCACCACCCTGCAAATCGTTTTAAGGCCTTATTATAAGCATGTTTTTCATGTACAAACATTCCAGCAACGCCACCAGGGGAGGAATTTAAATATTTATATCCGCACCAAGCGGCAAAATCAACACCCCAATCATGCAAGTTTAAATTAATATTTCCCGCAGCATGAGCCAAGTCAAATCCAGCTATTGCGCCAACTGCATGAGATGCATCAGTAATGGCTTTCATATCAAACAATTGTCCAGAGTAATAATTTACACCGCCAATCATTACTAATGCAAGTTCATCACCTAAAGAATTAATTTTAGCAAGAATATCTTCTAAATGAATTAATTGTTCTCCTTCTCGCGGACCAATTTCTACTAAATTATCCTTACTTAATCCATGAAATTCTACCTGAGAAGCCAGAGCGTATTGATCACTAGGAAAGGCTTTTGCCTCGCATAATATTTTAGTCCTTTTTCCTTTGGGCTGGTAAAAAGATACCATTAATAAATGTAAATTGGTCGTAAGGGAATGAGTAACGACAACTTCAGAGGCTTTAGCACCGACAACTTTTGCCGCCATAGCACTTAAATTCTCATGGTAGGAGAACCAAGGCCTTCTCGAAACAAAATGACCTTCTACTCCAAATTTACCCCAGTCCTCTAATTCCTCCAATATATAAGTCTTCGCTTTTTTCGGTTGTAATCCTAATGAGTTACCGGTAAAATAAACTAATGCATCAGAATGATAGTTAGGAAAGATAAACTCGTCCCTAAAATGTCTTAAGGGATCCTTGTTGTCTAATTCTTTTGCAAAGGCAAAGGAGTCGTCGAAAAACATAAGCGCTCGAATTTTGTTATTTTTGTAAAAACAAAGATAAACAAGATAATGAGTCAATTGAATAGAAGTAATTCGGAAAAGTTATTTGAGACCTCTAGCCGCTATTTCCCGGGCGGTGTAAACTCACCAGTGCGCGCCTTTCGTTCAGTAGGAGGGACGCCAATATTTATTAAAAGGGGTGATGGATGTACTTTGTGGGATGAGGACGATAATCAATATATTGATTTTTGTTGTAGTTGGGGGCCTTTAATTCTTGGTCACAATCACCCTAAGGTTTTTTCTGGTATTGTTTCCACTTTACAAAATGGATCAAGTTTCGGAGCTCCTACGCGTAAAGAAAATGAGTTGGCGGCATTAATTCTAGATAGAATTCCTTTTATAGATAAGTTGCGTTTTGTTTCTTCGGGTACTGAAGCGGTGATGTCTGCAATTCGATTGGCAAGAGGGGCTACTGGAAAATCAAAAATCGTGAAATTTGATGGGTGTTATCATGGTCATGTTGATTCACTTTTAGTTAAAGCCGGCAGTGGATTAATTACTTTTGGAACATCCTCAAGTGCAGGGGTTCCAGAAGCATTAGCGCAAGAAACTATTGTTTTACCTTTAAATGATATCGCGCTTTTAACGCAATGCTTAGAACAAAATAAAGCGGAAATCGCTTGTGTTATTATCGAGCCTGTACCAGCAAATAATGGACTCCTTTTACAGGACAAAGTTTTTTTAGAGGCACTCAGGGCTCTTTGTACAAAAAATGACATTTTATTAATTTTTGATGAGGTAATATCAGGTTTTAGAGTTGCCTTTGGCGGGGCGTCTATGTTGTATGGAATTCATCCTGACATTGTTACTTATGGGAAAATTATGGGTGGAGGCTTACCCGTTGGAGCCTACGGAGCAAAAAGAGAAATTATGTCTTTTGTTTCTCCAGAAGGACCTGTTTACCAAGCCGGGACACTTTCTGGAAATCCCGTTGCAATGGCCGCAGGTATTGCACAATTAACCGAGTGCTCAGCTCCAGGATTTTATGAAGGTCTTGCAGATAAAACAAAAACATTTGTATCAACAATTAATAAACACGCTTCAGAAAAACAATATCCATTTGAGATTGTGTCTATTGGTTCTATATTTTGGCTCTCGTTTGATGGTAAAAAAAGAATAATTGCAGCATCTGACATTAATCCCGACATGCATTATTTTAACCTCTTACATCATGCTTTGCTTGAAAAAGGTGTTTATTTAGGCCCAAGCGGGTACGAGGTAGGTTTCATTTCTGCTGCCCATGACGAACAAACGCTGTCAATTGCCGCAATAGCTTTTTGTGAAGTACTTGATTTTATATTTATCAATACAAAATGATTTTAGTAACGGGCGCTAGTGGATTAGTTGGAAGTCATTTGCTTTGCCAATTGACTCAAGAAGAGCCTATTGTCCGCGCTTTATACCGATCTGAAAACAGAAAACAAGATGCTAAGGAAATCTTTAATTTTTATTTTAAGGAAAAAGCAGATCTATTTTTCAATAAAATAGAGTGGATAAAAGGAGATATTCTTTCTCTTACTGATCTAGTGTTAATGTTTAATGATATAACGCATGTTTATCACTGTGCAGCATTAGTGTCTTTTCATAAAGCTGACTTTCATCGTTGCCTGCAGGTAAACAGAGAAGGGACTGCTAATATTGTTAATTTCTGCTTAAAACATAAGGTTGAAAAACTATGTTATGTCAGCTCAACCGCTGCACTATCGTACAATACAATTGGATTAACGGATGAATCATTTAAGTGGACGCCTGGGCCAGAAGTAAGTGGATATTCAATTTCAAAATTTGCAGCTGAAAAAGAAGTTTGGAGAGGAGTTGAAGAAGGATTGAAGGCAGTAATTATTAATCCCTGTGTAATTCTTGGGCCTGGATCTTGGAAAGAAAGTTCTCTTTCAATTTTTAAATCAGCCTCTAAAGGAATAGGATTTTATCCAAGTGGATCTAACGCCATTGTAGATGTTAGAGATGTGGTTTACTCTATGCACTTTTTAATGAACTCTGAAATTTCAAGCAAGAAATTTTTATGTACAGGCCCAAATATTACCTTCAAAGAATTGCTAGAAGCCCTTGCGGTTCTGTTCAATAAAAGCGCTCCTAAAATTAAGTCCCCCCGCTTGTTGTCTTTAATTGTTGCTGCATTTTCCGAAGTAATAAATTTAATATTGCGGAAAAGAGCTGGTTTAACGATAGAATCTGTATATTCAGCCTATAAGAATATAACTTATGATAACCGATTGATTTGTGAAACAACAGGGGTAAAATTTCATTCTTTGTCCGACACATTAGAGCATGCCATAAAAGGAAAAATAGAAAGAAATTGAGATGACATTTCAAAAAATAAATAGGGAGCTTTTTGTAATAATCATTCTGATTATTTTATATAGCGTTGGACTATTTGGTATTTTATCCCCAACATGGAAATCCGTTATTTTACCTTTATCGTCGATAAATTTGACGCTGTCTTTTCTCGCTATAATTTTTACCATTGAAGCACCAAGGGGAAAGATAATTAAATTTTTATTTCTTGCTTTCTTAATCGGTTGGTTGTCTGAATGGGTTGGCGTCAATACAGGCTATCTTTTTGGCGTTTATCATTATGATGTAAACTTGGGAGCAAAAATATTCGGCGTTCCTTTAGTGATTGGATTGAATTGGGCTTCTTTAACAGTTGGCGCTTCTTATTGGGCTTCTAGACTTTCAAAGCAAAGATTCCTTAGAATATTAATTGGCGCCTTAATCATGGTTCTTTTTGATATATTAATGGAACCCGTTGCTATTAGAAATGAATATTGGACTTGGGATAACAATTATATCCCAATTTATAACTATGTTTCTTGGCTGTTTGTTTCTTTATTATTACAGACTATTTATTTTTATTGGATAAAAGAATCAATGAACAAAGTAGTAGGAGTCTTGTTTATTTTGATGAGTTTATTTTTTATAATTTTAAATTTATTTTAATGTTCTGGATAGGCCCCCTAATTTTAATTGCAACTTTTTTCCTAATGGAATTTGTCGCTTGGTGTACGCATAAATTTCTCATGCACGGCATAATGTGGTATTTCCATAAAGACCATCATCAAATTGAGCCGGGATTTTTCGAAAAAAATGATGTCTTCTTTCTAATCTTCGCAATTCCATCTTGGTTGTTCATCATGTTGGGTATGATGTCAAAAAATTATGTATTGGTTTGGATTGGTTTTGGAATTGCTTGTTATGGAGCTTCTTATTTTTTGGTTCACGATGTCTATATTCACAGGAGATTTTCCTGGTTAAGAAATATTGATCACCCTTATTTTTATGCGATCAGAAAAGCACATAAAATTCACCACAAAAACATCGGAAAAGAAGAAAGTGAATGTTTCGGAATGCTTTTGGTACCTAGGAAATTTTATAGAGAGGCGCGTACAGCGTATTTACGAAACACCCAAACCAAATGAGTCTTTATGCTATTTTAATTATCGGTGTTTTTATAGGGCCCCTCGCTTTAAGTTTTGATAAAAAGGTGGCATTCTATAAAGAAATTCGCTTTTTAATTTTAGGCTTGTTTGTAACGGGGGCTATTTTTTTAATTTGGGATGAATATTTTACAATAAAAGAAGTATGGGGCTTTAATCCTAAGTATTTATTAGGGATTTATTTAGGTCACCTTCCCCTTGAGGAGGTCTTGTTTTTTATAATAGTTCCTTATAATTGTGTCTTTGTGCACCAAGTATTAAAAGCTTATTTTCCAAGTATTAAACTTAAAAATATTTCCAGTGTCTTTTTGGTAAGTATTGCGATAAGCGCTTTATCTCTAGCTTTATTTAATTATCATAATTGGTATACCTTTTCTACTTGCTCGTTGGCATTTATATTATGCACAATTGCTATTCTATTGAAACCAAGATGGTTAAATAATTTTTCTTTTACTTATCTCGTTTGTCTGATCCCATTTTTATTTGTTAATGGAATTCTAACAGGAGCAGCTACTAGTGCGCCAATTGTCTGGTACTCGGAATCTCACATTATTGGCCTGCGGATACTTACGATTCCATTAGAGGATATCTATTATAATTTTTCCCTTTTAATTTTGGTTATTGCTTTTTTTGAATGGCAAAGAGGAAAATCACTTTCCTAATATTGCTGTAGTAGAATGCCCAGGAACCAAATCAATAGTGATTACAGCTCCCCCAGATTTTTTAATTAGTGTTGATCCAACAATGAACTTTGTATTTTCCGGATTTTCTTCCTTTGCATCATAATCCCCACC
Source organism: Flavobacteriales bacterium (assembly GCA_947488235.1). Taxonomy (GTDB): domain Bacteria; phylum Bacteroidota; class Bacteroidia; order Flavobacteriales_D; family Crocinitomicaceae; genus UBA952. The sequence goes on from CANLAQ010000002.1 coordinate 53,178, forward strand.
TTTTACAAGAACATCTGGCAGAAGTGATTCAATACAATGAATAGGAGTGGGGTCATTAAATAAAATTACGCCGTCAACACAGCCCAATCCCGCCACAACGAGCTGTCTGTCCAATTGATTATGAATGGGTCTATTAGGAGCTTTATTTAAAATTTTTACAGATTCATCGGTGTTTAAAGCAACGATTAATTTAGTGCCAAGACTTGCAGCTTTAGTTAAATAAGTAACATGTCCAAGGTGCAATATATCAAAACAGCCATTGGTAAAAACAATTTTATCCCCTTTACTTTTCCAAGATTGGGCTTTAATAATCGCCTCATCAAGAGATAAAATTTTATCATTTAAAATCTTCCAATGGTCGCTCATGTTTTTTTATTAAAGTTAGCCATTAAGTTTTAGTCCAACAGGTTCGTTGTCTCATTTGGAAACACAAGTGATGGTTTAAAAGATTTTGCTTCTTCAAAGTCCATACTTGCGTAGGAGATGATTATAATAAGGTCATTGATTGCTACTCTTCTAGCGGCTGGCCCATTTAGACAAATGTTTCCACTATTCGCCGCTCCTTTTATTACATAGGTTTCAAAGCGTTCACCATTATTAATATTAACTATTTGAACTTTCTCGCCCTCAATAATATTGGACGCATTCATGAGGGTTTCATCTATGGTGATACTCCCAATATAGTTCAAGTCTGCCTGAGTAACGCGAACTCTATGAATTTTAGATTTTAAAATCTGGATGTGCATATACTTATTTTAATATGCCGCAAAATTAAGCGAAATGTATTAATTAAGCACTAAATTATCAATCAATCGTACCTTTCCGCAGAAAGCGGCTATACAGCAAACGCAATCTTGCACCCAGTCTTTAACAGGAGAAAGGTCTGCCGCATTAACAATTTCAAGATATTCTAAAGATAGACCCCCTTCATTAAAAAAGGCCGTTGCTAATTTTTGTAGCTCATTAATCGAATATTTATCTTTGTTTTCTTGAACAAAACAAAGGGTTTTCCAAATAATTTCAGCAGCGTTGATTTCTTGTTCATTAAGCAAGAGATTTCTGCTGCTCATCGCAAGCCCATTGAACTCGCGCTTTGTTGGACAGGCAATAATTTCAATAGGCAATTCTAGCACCTTTACAAGCTGTTTAACTACTAAAACTTGCTGATAGTCTTTTTGTCCGAAAAAGGCTTTTTGAGGCTGCACGATATTAAATAAAATTTCTACCACCTGAGCTACTCCGTCGAAATGCCCAGGGCGAAATTTTCCCTCAAGGCGCTCACAAATAGAATCGAAATCAATTTTTGAGGGCTCAACATTATTTTGATATATTTCACTTACTTCTGGTACAAAAATTATAACATCAGTAAAATTATTAAGCAGTAAAAGATCAGCCTCTAATGTTTTAGGATATTGAGCTAAATCCTCTGCTTTATTAAATTGGGTGGGATTGATGAAAATACTTACTACAACCACATCACAAGTCCCTACGGCCTCATGAATAAGGGAAATATGTCCAGCATGCAAGGCCCCCATTGTTGGAACAAAACCAATTGATTTATCAGCCTTACGCCAAGCTAAGAGCGCTGTGTTAAGTTCGTTTCTGCTGGCTACAATTGTTGGAGGTATCATTCAGTCTTCTTCTTTTGAGGGAACAAAGCTATTTGTTTTTATGAAAGTACGTTATTTTTCCGTAAATTTGCCTTCACTACTATGTAAGTTAACTGTTCAATGGAAAAAAAGAAAGTACTGTTTATTTCCCAAGAAATTTTCCCGTTTTTACCGAAGTCTGAGATTTCTTCTGTTGCAAGAAGACTTCCTCAAATTACGCAAGAAGAAGGAAAGGAAATTCGTGTGTTCACTCCTCGTTATGGTGTGATTAATGAAAGGAGACATCAATTACATGAAGTAATTCGTTTGTCTGGTCTAAATTTATCTATTGATGATCAAGATCACCCTTTAATTATTAAGGTCGCTTCTGTAAGTGCTGCAAAAATGCAGGTATACTTTATTGACAACGATGATTTTTTTAAGAGAAATACAACCTTGACTGACGATAACAATGTTTTTTTTAAGGACAATGACGAAAGAGCCATGTTCTTTTGTAGAGGGGTTCTAGAAACAGTTAAAAAACTTGGATGGCAACCCGATGTGATTCATTGTAATGGTTGGTTTACCGGAATTATGGCATTGTACATTAAGCACATTTATAATAAAGACCCACACTTTAAAAACACAAAGGTGGTTTATAATTTATTTAACGATTCTTTTGATGTTCCTTGGGATGCGCGTTTTGCTGAAAAATTACAGATGGATGGCTTCTCAAAAGCAATTGCTCAAAAGTTTGTTGATACAAGTTTTGAAAATATTACCAAAGTTTTCATTGAAAACTCTGATGGTGTTTCAATTTCAGCAGAAACGCTTGATGCACCATTGCAAGATATTTACGATGCTTATTCTGGGCATAAATTGGATTACACAGTCGAGGAAAATCAATCAAAAGCTTTTTCAGAATTTTTTGATAAAGTGATTGATGAGCCTGTTCTTGCTTAAATATTCATACTAATGAACAAGAACATTCTTATTAAATGTTGTGCGCTCTTGCTATTATTAGCAGTGGTTTCTTGTAAGAAAAAGGACAGTATTTTAGGAAAAGATGTAATTGACCCCTACGCTTATTTAAACGGCACCACTACAGATACTTTTGATATCATTACCACCATAATTGAAGAAGATTCTATTATTACAGATAATGCAGCAAATGTTGTTCTGGGAAGTTATAATGATCCAAAATTCGGAAAGTTTGACGCTTCTTTTTATACGCAATTAAGATTGGCCGGGGTCAACCCAAATTTTGGAGTTGCATCAACTATTGTTGTTGATTCCTTTGTATTGGCTTTAGAATATGTTGGATATTATGGAGATTTATCCCCCCAAACCTTCGAGGTATACGAATTAAATGAAGATTTGTATTTGGATTCCACCTACTATGGCTTCACGAATAAGAATACCAAGCCAGGTAATTTGGTTCCTGTGGGGACGGAACTTATGACGCCCGATCCATTCAATAAAGCGGTAGTTGGGGGAGACAGTTTATTACCTCAATTAAGAATTCAATTAAATACAAGTTTAGCCACTGCTTTAATTAACGAGGCAACAAGTGGAAGCGCAACATTTGCAAGTAATGAAAGCTTTTTAACCTATTTTAAAGGACTAAAGGTTAGAACTAATAATGGAACTCAAGCATCAGGAACGGGTGGAATTTTATACTTCAATATAAACAGCCCAGCTTCTAAAGCTACTATTTATTTTACGCAAGACGGGGTTCAAAAAACATACGACCTTTTGATCAATACTTCTTGTGCAGATTTCACACATGTAGAAAAAGACATTACAGGGAAGCCACTCGAACAATTATTACAAAATGAATCCCTAGGAAATATTGAATTTTATGCCCAAGCATTTAATTTTAGGGCTTTGGTAAAAATACCAGGATTGAACAACTTAAAGAAAAATCAATTAATTCACCGCGCGAATTTACATTTACCGATTCAGTTCCAGTCAAATTATCGATACAAACCCGGCTTGAATATTTCTGTAGCAACACGCATTAAAGAATCCGTCCAAACCTATACCAATTTAGGTGTTTTAGGGTCTTACGATGATTACACAAAAGAATACAGCGTGGACTTAAAACAATACACGCAGGCAATAATTAACAAGGACATTGAAAATACAGGAGTAATTCTATCTCCTAGATATTTTATAAATTCAGCTGAAAGAATTGTGTTTAATGGAAAAAACACCATTAATAAAGCTAAACCTCGTTTAGTAGTAACCTATACAACTTACTGATTTATGTGTGGAATTGTCGCATATCTAGGCAAAAAAGAAGCCTTTCCAATAATATTAAAAGGATTGAAGCGCTTGGAATATCGTGGATATGACAGTGCTGGAATCGCTCTTATCGATGGCGATGATTTAAATGTATACAAGTGCGCAGGAAAAGTAAGCAATTTAGAAGCTTTTACAGAAGGAAAAAACATTAATGGTCACAACGGAATTGGCCATACGCGTTGGGCTACTCACGGACCTCCAAATGATGTAAATGCTCACCCTCATGTTTCTATGGACGGATCATTGGCCTTAATACACAATGGTATTATTGAAAATTATGATGCTTTAAAAAAGGAGTTGATCAAACAGGGATATGTTTTTAAAAGTGATACGGATACTGAGGTATTGGTTAACTTGGTGGAGCATATTAGTAAAAAGGAAAATGTTTGGTATGGTGAGGCTTTACGCTTAGCATTATTTCATGTAGTAGGAGCCTATGCTATTGTAGCCACTTCAAAAAATCATCCCAATCAAATGGTGGCTGCTAGAAAAAGTAGCCCTTTGGTAATTGGAATAGGAGCAGATGGAGATTTTTATTTAGCATCTGATGCCACCCCAATAGTTGAGTATACCAAGCAGGTTGTTTATTTGGAAGATGAAGAAATTGCAGTCCTCAAATTAGGCGAAAAATTAAAGATTTATAACATAGCAGATCAAGAGAAAACGCCTTATTTTCAGCAGTTAGAAGTTGAATTAGAGGCGCTTGAAAAAGGTGGTTATGAGCATTTTATGTTAAAAGAAATTCACGAACAACCAAGATCTATTCATGATTGTTTCCGCGGTAGGTTAAATGCTGCTGAAGGCTGGGTTTCATTAGGTGGAATTAAAGACTACGAACAAAAGATGATTCAAGCGAATCGTTTAATTTTAATTGCTTGTGGCACCTCTTGGCATGCAGCATTGGTTGGAGAATATTTAATTGAAGACCTAGCTCGAATTAATGTTGAAGTAGAATACGCCAGTGAATTCCGTTACAGGAATCCAATATTAAGTGAAAACGATGTCGTTATTGCAATTTCTCAATCTGGAGAAACAGCAGATACTATGGCAGCACTTGAATTAGCAAAATCAAAAGGAGCTACCATTTTAGGTATTTGTAATGTAGTAGGTTCTTCTATTTCTCGTATTACAGACGCTGGTTCCTACACCCATGCTGGCCCCGAAATAGGAGTAGCATCTACTAAGGCTTTTACAGCTCAAGTAACGGTTTTAATATTAATGGCCTTATCACTTGCCAAGCAAAAAGGAACGATCCCTGAAGCAAGTTTCAGGAATCTTTTAGCAGAATTAGAAGCAATTCCAGAAAAGGTGAAGCAAGTTTTAGCTACCAATGATAAAATAGAAAAAATAGCAAGAGAATATAAGGACGCCACTAATGCTTTGTACTTGGGGAGAGGAAGTTCTTTTCCAGTTGCTTTGGAAGGCGCTTTAAAACTAAAAGAAATATCCTATATCCACGCGGAAGGTTATCCTGCAGCCGAAATGAAACATGGCCCGATTGCACTAATCGATGAAAACATGCCGATTTTCGTTATTGCTACCCAAGGAAATTCCTATGAGAAAGTTGTTTCTAACATTCAAGAGGTAAAAGCTCGCAAAGGAAAGGTAATTGCTATTGTAACCGAAGGAGATGTACAGGTAAGAGAGATGGCAGATCATGTGATTGAAATACCTGAAACGAACGAATATCTAGTGCCCTTATTGGCAACAATTCCATTCCAGTTACTTTCTTACCATATTGCTGTAATGCGAAACTGTAATGTTGACCAACCAAGAAATTTAGCGAAGTCCGTAACGGTGGAGTAAAACTTCCCCTAGCTTTATTAAGGCCACAAATTTTATATAAAACATTCCTATATTATTACCGATTTTTATCTATTCTGATTTAATAAAATTGGCAATTCAAGCTTAAGTTAAGGAAATAAAAAAGGGCAAAAATGAAAACATTTTTGCCCTTTAATCGAATTGTAGATTAAATTAATCTTCTTTTCTAGATAATGCATAAATAACTAAACCGAAACCGATTTTGTTAATAGCATCAGCAATGTTATAAACGATGTCCATTGCTCTTACTGCAGCTTCAGGATCTGATACTAACTTGATTCCAAACAATCCACCTGGAGTTCCAAGAATATATCCTAATGGATAAATTGCCCATCCAACCAATACAAACCAAGCAAGGATTTTTGTTGCTTTAGCAACTTGTGGTCCAGCAGTTTGTGCTAGTTTTGCAACTTCACCGAACCAAACTAGGTAAGCAATGTAGAAATAAGCTGCTCCTGAAAGAACACCCCACATTACACTGTTTCCTCTGTCAATTGTTTCACCGAAGTAACCTGTAACTAACATTACAAGTGAAGCGAAAATCAATTTCCAAAGTAAGCCTATTTTAGCTCCAGCTTTTTTGGTAATTAAATAAAACTCAACACACATTAATGGCACCGTTAAGATCCAGTCAACATATCTGAAGAATGTTGGTGAATCACCAGTTTCTAGGTTGTACCCTCTCATGTAGTAGTAATGTACTGCTGCAATGAAGGTAATTAGTCCTGAAACTAATACGGATGTTCTCCATTTTTGAGGTGTGTTGTTTAACTCAAAAAAGAAGAATACTGAAGCGGCCATCATGGCCATTGTACCGATAAAAAACGTAAACGCTACGTAATTATCACTTGCAATCTTTAAATGTTCCATAGTTAAAAAGTTTTAGTTTGTCCTACTCTTAAGGATTTTCGGTTTCTCCATTACTAAAGGTTGGTTGGAACTCCAACTTTTATCATCGCAATTATAACAAATACAGATAAATTTTTGTTCAACTTTTGTTAAAAAAAGTTTTCAACATTTATTTATTTATATATAATTACTATACAGGTAGGGCATTTTAAATTAATCTTGAGGTGATTTTCTATTGAAAAGAGACAATAAATTAAAGGTCTTTTTTTTGAATTGGAGGGAAATAGTAGGACTCTTTAGCTAGCCTAATTAATGGAAAGGGTAGTACCAATTGCATAAAAAAGTTACTAAACAAGCCAGGCTCCAGCCCGAATATACTTCGATAGGCTTATGTTTATTTAGGTATAATCGTGCACTTATGGTTAACCCGGACGCTAAAATTGCTAAAGCAATAATCCAAATAGGAGCTGTGGTTTGGGTTAAGTAATATGCGCACAAATACCCAACCAATATTCCGCCACCAGCGGCATGCATCGATATTTTTATCCAACGATTGATCAATAAGAAGAGCGCAGTTACGAGTGCTCCTGAGAGTGGCAGGGCCATTAAATATTTGGGCAAGTAAGCGTCTGGGTCTTTGTAACTAAAAAGCATGAATAATAAGGCGCAATAGGTAAACATGATAATCAGCGGGAGCGATCTTTCTCCTTGTTGCTCCATGTCTATTGTTGTTATTACTTTTCGTTTATGCAACATTACAAATGATAAGCCTGGGGCAAGACAACTGAAAATAATAAATAAAGTCAAGAGTTGTGTTTTTACCATTTCTGGTAGTAAATACAGTGTAATTAAACTTATATCAATTCCCTTCGATGGATAATATAAAGTAATTATCAAACCAATGCTTGGCATAAATAAGGGTAAAAATACCCATGATATAAGGTGGGATAGTGCTCTCAATTATAGTTCTTTTCGTAATCGTGCTACAGGGAGGTTCAGTTGTTCTCTATATTTTGCAACAGTTCTCCGCGCAATGTTATATCCTTTTTGTTGCAAAAGGGCCATTAATTTCTCATCAGGAAGGGGTGTTTTCTTATCTTCTCCACTAATAGCATCTAATAAAATTTGCTTTACCTCTCTTGTAGAGACTTCTTCTCCAGCATCTGTAGATAATGATTCAGAGAAAAAATATTTTAAAGGGTAAACGCCAAAATTGGTCTGTACATATTTGCTATTGGCAACACGAGAAATGGTGGAAATATCCATTTCTACTATTTCTGCAATGTCTTTTAATATCATTGGCTTCAGCTTGGTTTCGTCTCCACTTAGAAAAAATGCTTCTTGATAATGCATCATTGCATTCATGGTGAACAGCAAGGTTTGTTGTCTTTGCTTAATGGCATCAATAAACCAAAGGGCATTGTCTAATTTTTGTTTTACGAAACCCACTGCTTGTTTATCAGATTTCGAGGTCTTGGCCCCCTCCGAATAATTTCGCAACAGGTCTTTATATTCTTTGCTAACTTTTAATTCTGGTGCATTCCTACTGTTTAATGATAGAACTAAGCCTACTTCATTTTCGACAATGATAAAGTCTGGAATAATTTGTTGAAAATTCTTAGCAGATTCTTTCATTGATCCACCGGGCTTTGGATTTAATTTTAAAATTTCATCAATAGCAGCCTTAAGTGTTACCTCATCAATAGATAATTTTTTAACAATTTTATCGTAATGTTTCTTGGTAAATTCCTCGAACAAATCGCGCAAAATTAATTTAGCCTTCTTTCTAATTTCGGATCCATCCTGTCTTCTTTCAATTTGTAATAAAAGACATTCCCTTAGGTTTCTTGCTCCTACTCCAGCGGGATCTAATTCTTGAATTAAGTGAAGAATAACCTCAATTTCTTCTTCTGTGGCAATCACATTCATTGAAAAAGCCAAGTCGTCGACAATCGCATCTAAAGCTCTTCCTATGTAACCAGATTCATCAAGATTTCCAATTAAAATATCTGCAATGGCAAATTCTCTATCGTCTAAATCGAGTAAATGAAGTTGTTCGCTCAGCTTTTCTTGAAAACTTTGTTCTCCAGAAAGTGGAATTACCCGTTCTTCATCATCTTTAGATTGATTGTTTGCTTGAGTTTTGTAATCTGCAACATCATCATCCATGTAGTCAGAAATATCAAAATCATCTTCGTTGTCATCGTCATCGAACTCCTCTTGATCATCAAACTCATCCTCATTATCTTCACTCCCTTCTTCTAAGGCTGGATTTTCTTCAATTTCTTGTTTGATGCGTTGATCTAACTCTATGGTAGGAACTTGCAACAATTTCATAAGTTGAATTTGCTGCGGGGAAAGTCGCTGTTCTAGTTTTAAGGAAAGATGTTGCTTAAGCGCCATAATTAAAATGCTGCATTTAATGGTGTCCTTGGAAATGGTATTACATCTCTAATATTAGTCATTCCGGTAACAAACATAATCATCCTCTCAAAACCTAGGCCAAATCCTGCATGGGGCACTGTACCTAATTTTCTGGTTTCAATATACCACCACAAATCTTCTTCAGGGATATTAAATGCTTTGCATTTTTCAAGTAAGATATCGTAACGCTCTTCTCGTTGAGATCCACCAACGATTTCGCCAATACCCGGGAATAAGACATCCATGGCAGCTACCGTTTTTTGGTCGTCATTTTGTCTCATGTAAAACGCCTTGATGCCCGCAGGATAATCGTATAAAATCACCGGGCATTTAAATTCTTTCTCTACCAAATAGCGCTCATGCTCACTTTGCAAGTCAACTCCCCATTCAATTGGATATTGAAATTTCTTTTTCTTGTTGTGGTTACAATTTAAAAGTACTTCAATCGCTTCTGAATAAGACAAGCGTTTGAAAGGGTTTTCAATTACAAATTTTAGACGATCAATCAATCCTAATTCATTTCTTTCATGCTGTGGCTTTTGACTCTGTTCTTGAGCTTCTCTTTGATTTAAAAACTCTAAATCTTCACTACACTTATCCAAGACATAGGCGCATATATACTTTAAAAATTCTTCAGACAAGTTCATATTGTCCTTTAAATCATTAAAAGCAACCTCTGGTTCAATCATCCAAAATTCTGCTAAATGTCTTGATGTATTTGAGTTTTCAGCGCGAAAAGTAGGGCCAAAGGTATATACTTGACCAAGCGCAAGCGCCGCTAATTCAGCTTCCAATTGACCAGAAACAGTAAGGTTTACAGCTTTTCCAAAGAAATCTTCTTTATAGTCAACTTCACCTGCATCATTTAATGGTGGATTTTTAGCATCTAAGGTGCTTACTCTAAACATTTCTCCTGCCCCTTCAGCATCTGAACCAGTTATAATGGGCGTGTGAAGATAGACAAACCCATTTTCATTAAAATAATGGTGAATGGCATAGGCTACCGCATGTCTAATACGAAAAACGGCACTGAAGGTCTGCGTTCTAAATCTTAAATGAGCCTGTTCTCTTAAAAATTCTAAGCTGTGTTTTTTAGGTTGTAATATGGTTTGTTGCACTTTATCGGGATGCGCAAGACCGAGGATTTCAATTTGTTCTACTTGTAGCTCTACATTTTGTCCTGCTCCAATGGATGCAATGAGCGTACCAATTAAAGAAACTGATGCGGCGGTAGTAATATTTTTTAGCTGTTCTTCAGGAAATTTTTCAAAGTCAACCACGGCTTGAATACTTGCAAGACATGACCCGTCATTTACTTGGATAAATCTATTGCTTCGGAAGGCGCGAACCCATCCTTTTACAATAATTTTTTCTCCAATCAATGCTTTGCCCTCAGGACTTAGTATGTGTTTTATTTTAAATCGTTCCATGAACACAAAAATAAGACATTCCTATTAAATAATGCAGCCGCCGACTTTAATTCCTTATCAATATTCATTCTTAATGTTTAGGTTGCTTTTATACCTAATTTTATTAAAAATTAAAACCACTCTTATGTTTAATGCTGCCCATACCCATTTACTCGTAAATCACCTTCCAATTATCCTCCCTTTTATTGGAGTTTTTATTGTGATCTTAGGTTTAATCTTTAAGTCAGACTTGGTTCAAAGAATTGGCCTGCTTTTATTTGTTTTAACCGGAATAGCAGCATTTATTTCCATGAATACAGGAGGAAATGCAGAGCATTTTTTGGAGCGCTTGGATGAAAGTAAAGAGCATTTAATGCACGAACATGAAGAAGTAGCAGAGACATTTTCGGTGATTGCTTATGTACTGTCAATAATCTCCCTTGTAGCAATCTATTTGTCTTGGACAAAGAATAAAGCAAGCAAATTCTTTATTGGAATTGCCATTTTAGCGTCCTTTATTCTTTTGTATTTTTCAAAAGAGACCGGCACATCAGGCGGAGAAATCACGCATCTTGAGATACGAAATGAAAAGTAATCAAATTTTTTTTGATTTAAATCTTTCAATTTTAAGTGTAAATCATTAAATTCGAGTTAATTATACTTGGATGAATTACACTTTTCGACTTTTATTTTGTCTTGTTCTTGGTACTTTACCATTCTTTTTTACTGCTCAAAAAATTGGCGACTCCGCGCCATTATTATCTGAAAATAAAGAAAAAGAATTTCTATTAAAGGATACAACGCAGTGGAGAGAAATCATTGAACAACGAACAGAAACAGGCGCATTTTATAAGAATTATAAAGGCGACACAAAGTCAGTTTTCAATAAAAAGCCAATTCATTATAAAGATTCTTCAGGAAACTGGCAGCAAATCAACTCAGTTTTAGCACTAGAATCTAATGGAATTTGGTCAGCTCCCGCACAACAAAACCCCTGTTATTTATTTCCATTGGGAGCTGTTGGAATTAATAATATAGTATTGGGAGCGGAAATTAAAGAAAATGAAAAAAGTTGTTCAGGCTTATTATTAATGGATGGCAATCATGCAAGCATCAACTATAATGCTAACTTAAGCAGAGAAATTCAGTTTTATGAGAATGCGATTAAAAGTAATTATATACTTCAAGCTCCTCCTGTAATTACTGAGGATTATTATATCATAGAAGAATCTATATCGCTTCCAAAAGGCAGCTTTTTTACTTATGAATTTAATATGCAAGCTTTTGATACCATTACCACTAGGGGTATAAACGGCGGCTTATTTATTGATGGATTTAATTTTGGGGACATTATTTTTCTTTCTGAAGAGGGAAAAGATATCGCAAGAATAGTCCAACCCTTATATTACGACCAAAGTAAAATACAAGTTCCCGGAACGCACCGGATTATTGAAAGAGAAACAGGATGGTATATTCAAACAGCTGTTCCAAATTCATGGCTGCATGCGCAGGAACGGGTTTACCCAGTTGTTATTGACCCCTTACTTAATGGTCCTATGTCTACTTGGGCAGGGGGATATATGAACTCTTGTCTTACCCCAACTTATAATATAGATAGTTTGCAAGTTACAATTCCCGCAGGCGTTACCGTAACAGGATTATATGTTTCATCAAGTTTTTATGCCGATCCATTTTCCGGAGCAACGATGAATAAGGGTTCGATGTATTTCAGCACTACATGCGGAAGTTCTCAAATTTTCACAGTAACTGGAGCTACCGCAACTTTAGCAGGCACGGCATATTTGGATAGTTTTAACATGTTGTCACCTTTGATTTGTTGTTATCCAGAATCTTGTTCAAGCACTAATATTTATGTTCGTTTTCACCTTGGAAGAACCACTTACGGTACAGGATGTAATCTCACCTATATTCGATATGATCCATTCACCACACTTTGGCCATTTCAAGTAATCGTTTATGGGAAAACTCCAGAAAGTTATGGAAATGAGTGGTATGTCCCTCAAACCCCAATTTGTTCGAATGTTTGTACCGTTCCCGCAACTGCGTATGTTAGATTTGGTGTGGCCCCTTACACTTTTTCACATGCATGGAGTTCCGGCTCTTTCACGGCGGGGGTTAATACGGGCTGTAGTGTAGGCTCTACCAATCATTACTTTGATTTAGAAATTCCAAATTGCCCTAATTACTGTGATTCTAATTTCACTAGTTTAAGCATTCCACCACCACTTATTGTTGATGCCTGTGGAAATAGTGTTGTTGGTATTCCGTTTGCAACTGTCCCAATCAAACCCGCAACAAATGTTGATATTGTTTATGATTCTGTCATTTGCGCTGGGGAAACATATACCGTTTCTTTAAATTCGTGTTTGTCAGGCGGCACTGTAAATTATTGGGGGGATAATATGTCGGGACAAGGTTCTTTTTCTGCTCAATTTAATCCTAGTACAAGTCCTGATTCATTGACTTATTATGCTTATGCCTATGGAAATGGTTGTACTTCAGACACCAGTATCATTAATGTAGTAGTTCATCCAAATCCTATCGCTTCTTTTCAAATAAATCCGGCCATGGCAATAGTTTCTTTGCCAATTGCCTTTAACAGTACCTCAACAAGTCCAGCCTCTCAGATTACTGCTTGGAATTGGTATTTGAATGATACGCTAGCCAATACCTCAATTTCTTGGGGCGAGACCATCAATACTACCGGAGTCTATCCTCTCTGTTTAATTGTACAAGATGAATTTGCTTGTGTAGATACTGCGTGTTCAACATTAATTGTAGCTCCCGCTGAGGTGCACATTCCAAATGTAATCACTCCCAATTCAGATGGAATTAATGATAATCTAGCCTTCGAATACCTAGATTTTTATCCAGACAATCATTTAAAGATATTTAATCGATGGGGGAATTTAATCTTCGAACAAAATAATTATCAAAATAATTGGGACGGAGGAGATTGTTTAGACGGCACCTATTTTTTCCTATTAGAGATCGTAGATAAAGATGTTGTTTACAGTGGATTTATCCAAATCGTACATTAATCTTATTTTCCGTTCCACTGTGTCATGGTGAGTTGAACCCCAATGGCACAGAAACTTAAGATAAAAGATTTCGCCGTTTCAATTCTTTCAGGCAAGGATAAAGACTCTTCTTTCCCCCATTTATTAAGCACATAATCGCTTTGTTTTCCTTTTGAAAAATCACTTCCAATACCGAATCTAAGTCGCGTATATTGGTTGGTATTCAGAGTAGCTTGAATGTCTTTTAATCCATTATGACCACCATCACTTCCATTACTCTTCATTCTTAGTTTACCGAATGGCAGCGCTAAGTCATCTGTAACGACTAATATGTTTTCTATTAAAACATTTTCTTTTTGCATCCAATAGTTCACTGCTTTACCAGATAAATTCATGAAGGTAATGGGTTTTATAAGGACTAAAGTTTTGCCCTTATATTTTGCATGTGCTACAAAAGCAGTACGGTCTAAGGAGAAGTCTACTTTTAATTCTTTAGCAAGTTCATCCAAAACATTAAATCCAATATTGTGTCTAGTGTTTTCGTATTCACTACCTGGATTTCCCAAACCAATTATGAGGTACTTCATAGTATAAAATTACTCAATCAAATTAAATCAAAGCCATTCACAAAAATCAATTCCTTTTCTTTTATTTCTTGGCCTAAAGATTTTTGAACCAAAGCAAGAGGATTATTCCCCAATAGGAGGTTTAACAAACCCCAATTAACTTGGGTTTTAGCTGCTTGATAAACGAGCTGATTTTCATCAGTCCACCAAATAATGGAATTACAAGCATAATGATTTAGGGCAGCATTAAATAATTCAGTAAGTAGGGCTGGATTATTTCTATCTATCCAAACAATGTCAGGAACCAAAAACGAAAACATTTTAGGATTAATAATTTTTTTTAATAGAGGAATATAGGGCAGTATCTTTGGAATTAATTTTCCATATTTCCCAGGAAAGCGTTCTATTTCCCATGTGGCCTTATTGAATTTTGCAAAGGCTATAATTTCGTCATGTTCATCGTATACTGCTCCGAAGGGACCTTGACAAATATGTGTATCGGTATACCCAAACTGCCCTCCATAAGTGGTTTCTGCAGCGTCTTTAATTTCCTTCCAATCTTCAATTAAGCGAAATCTTTTGCTTCTTTTCGGAAAAAACCTACTATAAGCCTGTGTAGTAAGTAAACTTTTAATTTCCAGTCCAAAAGTCTCCGCCATATTCAAACTTCTTTTGTTTTTAGGATCAATATAGGCATAAAGCAGTCCATTTTTATTAAGACAAGTTTCAAAAAATTGATGAATTTCGTTCTTGATGGGAGAATTTACTTTTGATTTTTTTAATGAATTACCTGAACTTTGAAAAAGGGAGTCAAAAGTAAAATAGCGTAGATAAAAACCGAAGGCTCTTTCACAAAAAGTAACATTACCAATTAATTTGTGATTTCTAAAGAGCAAAAGAGAAAGCGGATTATCGGCAAGTAAAGCCTGTTTTTTAATGTCCAAATGCTTATAAACAGCTCCATTGGTCCCGAGACTTGTTTTCTCTAGTAAAGAAATTAGTTCCTCAGAAATATACCGTTCTGTTTTAAGTTCCATTAACAACAAAGTTAATTTCTTTACTTGTTATTCCTATTATTCATTGGGAGCTACTTAATAAAGTAAAAAAGCACTAACTTAGCGCTCTTAAAAATAAGAGGAGAGGTGGCAGAGTGGCTGAACGCGCACGCTTGGAAAGCGTGTTTACGGTAACGTAACGGGGGTTCGAATCCCCCTCTCTCCGCCAAAATAATTAAAGCCAAGCATTTATGCTTGGTTTTTTTTTGAAACAAACCTAAAGCTTGCTTTAAGGTGAAGTTGAACAAAAAAAGCCAGCCGTCGCAAAGCGGCATGGCTTTAATTATTATGAAGCTAACCCCCTCCCGGGATCACGCGTCCATTCAGACGCGTAATCCTCGCTTGCTTTATGGTGCTTATTTCTTTACTTTTTTTGAGCTAAAAAAAAAGAGCTGACTGTGCAATGCACCTTACTTCGATGGACAAGTATTCTTCTCAACCATGAGTAAGTTCGAAGTATTTTCAATCCCCACCAAATTTGGATGCTAGCGATTGATCTTTCAGATAATCTTAGCATATACCAAATTCAGCGGGTTTCAAAAACCACCTATTGCAAGGTCTAAACTAGAAAGTTATTATTATTTTCTTTTTAGTTGGCGCATTTTTTTTAATCAAGAATAGCGCATTGAAAGACGGGTACCATGGCTTTCGGCTACGCTCAATCCACTTTTAAAGCTCATCGAGCGAAGTCGAGATGTGCGGAAAAAAAGTAGAGAGAACTGGCTTGCTTTAAGGTGAAGTTGAACAAAAAAAAGCCAACCGTATCCTTCTATAAACTCATTTCTCCAACAATATTCTTCTGAAGGATTTCGATTCTTTCTGAATGACTTTCATATCTTCCCAGTACATACATCAATTTTGCTAGCGCCGCCTCTGTGGTCATGTCTTTTCCGCTAAGCACTCCAATTTTTTCAAAAAAGGAGCTGGTCTGATACTGACCTTGTCGCACCGAACCAGAAGAACATTGCGTCACATTTAGAATAATTCCCCCCTCGGCGATATAGTTGCTAATTAAATCAATCATATCTTGATTATTGGGAGCGTTACCAGCGCCGAATGTTTCTAATACAATCCCTTTAAACTGATGGATGTTAAACAGGAATTCATATTGTTTAAAAGGAATACTCGGATATATTTTTAATAATCCTATTCGTGTTTCTAAATTTTTATAAACTTGAAGCACTTCATTTTTTTCAATATTTTGATGCTCAAGTTGGTATTCAATGGTAACCCCAGCAATAGCCAACGGGGGATAATTCGGCGAGGAAAACGCCTCAAATTGATTGGCAGAAATTTTCGTGCAACGATTTCCTCTATAAAGTGAATACTCAAAGTAGATGGCAACTTCTTGAACAGTTGCCGAACCATCCGTGTTTTTTGCTGCAGCAATTTCAACCGCCGTAATTAAGTTCTCTTTGCCATCTGTACGAATAGTTCCTATGGGTAATTGTGACCCCGTAAGGATAATGGGTTTATTTAATCCTTGTAACATAAAGCTTAAAGCAGAGGCTGTATAAGCCATGGTGTCTGATCCATGGAGTACAACAAAGCCATCATAAGTTTCATAATTATCATTGATAATGTCTACCAATTGTTTCCAATGTGCGTTGGTCATATCTGAAGAATCGATAGCTTTTTCAAAACTAATGCTGCTTAAATCTACATGAAGCCTTTCCAATTCTGGAATGTGATCAAACACATAATTAAAATCGAGACTTTTGAGTTCCCCAGTTCTGAGATCCTTAATCATTCCAATGGTGCCACCCGTGTAGATGAGCAATATTTTAGCTTTCATATTAAAATCGATTTAATTGAAAAAGTTCTTCCGCATTTTGAGTGCTTATTCGAGCAATTTCCTCTAAAGGAACCTGATAGAGATCTACTAATTTATAAGCAACCTCTAACATATAAGCAGATTCATTTCTTTTGCCTCTGAATGGAACAGGGGGTAAATAAGGGGCGTCTGTTTCTAAAACCAAATCATTTAAATCGGCAGCTTCTACCAGCGTTGATCCTAGATTTGTGTTTTTGTAGGTAAGTACACCGCCAATTCCTAATAAAAACCCACCATAACTTTTTATATGTTGCACCTGCTCTTTATTTCCAGTAAAACAATGAAATACCCCCCTGAGCTTAGCATCATTTTCTTTATCTAATATTTCGAAGATTTCATTAAAGGCATCGCGCGCGTGAATAGCAATGGGTAAGTCAAGTTTTTTAGCCCATTGAATCTGTTTAATAAAGGCGGTTTTTTGTTCCTCAATGTAAGTTTTATCCCAATAAAGATCCATGCCGATTTCTCCAATGGCACAAAATCTAAGAGGATCGGCAAATAAATAATTTTCAATTTTTTCTAACTGTTGCTCCCAATCCTCTTTTACATAGGCGGGATGTAAACCCATCATAGGGATACAATTTGAATACTTTTCTTGAATGGCTAACATAGGCTCAACGCTCTCCACATCAATATTGGGCATTAATATTTTGGCGATACCTGCTTCTTTTGCACTAGAAATAGTTGCGTCTAAATCACCTAGAAAAGCTTCATCATAGGTGTGAGCATGTGTATCTATAAATTGCATTTAGAGTTCTTTCTGTTTATTGGAGATTTCCCAATTCCATGCGTCTTTTATAGCATCTTTATAGGAAAATTGTGCTTGCCAGTTTAATATTGATTTCGCAAGATCTACATTTGCGTATATTTCTATTACATCACCAGTTCTCCTTGGAGCAAATTCCCATGGAAGTTTTGTGCCACTAATTTCTTCAAAGGCATCAATCATTTGCAGGACGCTAGTACCTTTCCCGGTACCGACATTAATATATTCACAAGATGTTATTGAATTATTTCCCAATGCCTCGACTGCTTTAATGTGCGCGTCCGCCAAATCCATCACATGAATATAATCTCTTATACAAGTCCCATCTATTGTGGGATAGTCATTCCCAAAAACTAATAATTTACTATGTTTCCCAATTCCAGTTTGTGTAATAAAGGGTAATAAATTATTTGGTTTCCCAATAGGCAATTCACCTATTAAACCACTAGGATGTGCACCAATTGGATTAAAATAACGCAAGCAAATAACTTTAAAACTACTATTTGCTTTAGCATAATCAGATATAATTTGCTCGGCCATCCATTTGGTATATCCGTATGGTGAAGTTGGGAGTTGCTTTGGAGTTTTTTCGTTTACTTCTTTTACTGAATCTGGTTCTCCATAAACGGTACAAGAGGAAGAAAACACCAATTCATGAACCTCAAATAATTCCATGCACTCAATAATATTCAGTAACCCGATAAGGTTGTTTTGATAATATTTCAAAGGTTCTAGAACAGATTCACCCACAGCTTTAAAGGCAGCGAAATGAATGACAGCATTAATTTGATGCTGCGCAAAAATTTCTTTTAATGCTGGTTTATCACAGATGTCTAAATTGAAAAACAAGGGTTCGAAACCAATTAATTTATTTAAATCTTGAATTACGCTCGGTTTGCTATTGCGGAAATCATCAACAATAATTGGACTGTAACCGCTCTTTACTAATGCATTAACGGTATGTGCGCCAATATACCCGGCCCCACCCGTTATTAAAACCTTTTTAGACATGCCTCAAAGGTAGCAGAAAATCAATTAATTTTGTACCAATAAAAAGGACTAACATTATTTAGAACTGTTATAATGAAATATATCTTACTTCTAATTATTTCTTTTGCTATCAATAAGGATCATCCGGCAGTTAATTTAACTGTTCAAACTTCGGGTTTTTCTTCTAGTCAAGGAAGTGTTTACATTGCTGTATATCGCGAAAAAGATGAATTCCCAGTTTTTGGCAAGCAATTCAAAGGAAAAATTGTTGCCATTGATGGAAAAACAACAAAAGTTGTTTTTAATGATTTGCCCACAGGGAAATATGCCATTGCTGCCTATCATGATAAGAATAATAATAAAAAACTAGATAAAAATCAATTGGGAATTCCACAAGAAAATTATGGCTTCTCCAACAATGCTCGTCGAACCTTTAGCGCACCTAGTTTTGAGGAGGCGTCTTTTATGGTGAGCACCCACAAGACTATTAATATTAACTTAAAATAGTCATTTTCAGGTTATTAAAATTTAACATGGAATAAATATAAACCACAAAAATTTAATAGTAAAGAAACAAGGAATCTTAATATAACGAGGAATTTTGTACAACCAAAATTTCTGTTTTATGAACTCAAAATTACTCCTTTCTTTTATCGGCATTTTCTTATCAACATTCGTTGTACAATCACAGATTGCTCTTTGGAATTATAATTCAATTGTTGGTGCTCCAACCACAAACAATGCAGATTTAGGCGTGGGAACTTCATCTATAGTTGGTTCTCTAGTTGCTACCACAGCTGCTACAGGCATGGATCCATTGATAAATAATGGCTGTGGCGCTCAAAATGGAACCAATCCTGGGGCTTGGTCTTTTACAGCCACTCCCGGAGCATCGAATGAGTCAAGCGGTGTGCAATACAATGTTTCGACCTTAGGGTTTCAAAATATCAAGTTTACTTGGGATCAGCGGTGGTCTAACACTTCAACGAATACAATACGCTTAAAATATACAACAGACGGAACAACATGGAATGACTTTGTAATGACAGACCAAAACACTACTTATTGCGGGGGTGTTTTAGATGCAGGTCGTTTTCAAAATAACGCTGGAGACTTTTATAGAAGAATATCTACGGATTTTGTTTCCATTCCAGCGGTAAACAATAACCCTAATTTCGCAGTCCGAATTTTAGCTGCACACTATCAAACATCAGGACAATTTAGGCAAGCAACTAATCCTACATTAATTGCAACAGGTGGTACTTGGCGTTTTGATAATGTTATTGTTGACGGTGGAGCAAACGCATCCATTGCTGCTGCAAATAATTTTATTCAAGTGTCAGAAAATATAGGTTCAGTGAATGTTCCCATATTAATCGCCAATGCTAATGCCAACCCAATTACATTGAATTTAGGGTTTTCTGTGTATTCAAACGCTACCGATAATGTTGATTTTACATGGACAAACACAGTAACAATACCTGCCAATACTAATGGGATCACCAATAATGTAATTTCAATTATCGACGACTTATTACCTGAAAAAGCGGAAAGAATTATTGTGAAAATACTATCAGGAACCAATACACGAATATCAGCAACGGAGAATTACCAAATCATTTTTATAAAAGACAATGATTACCAGGCTCCTTCGCCATCAAACGCTTTAAACTTAACTCTTTTAACGAGTTTCAGTAATGGTGTGGCGGGAACAAACTCCGCTGAAATAGTTGCGTTCGACGAAGATGTTGATCGTTTATTTATTGCAAATAGCATTGGAGCAAAATTAGATATTGTGAATTTTTCCAATCCGTCTCTACCTGTTTTAATATCGTCGATTTCTACTACGACTTATGGGAACATTAACTCGGTAGTTGCACATGACAGCATTGTAGCATTGGCTATAGAAAATAGTAATCCACAACTTAATGGCTCTGTCGTATTTTTGGATTACAACGGGAATTTCTTGAGCCAAGTGACGGTTGGTGCAATGCCAGACATGATCACATTTAATAAAAACTACACTAAAATCCTCACAGCGAACGAAGGAGAGCCAAATGCAGGCTACACTGTTGATCCTGAGGGATCGGTTTCAGTTATTGATTTAACACCAGGAATTGCTAATCTAACAAATACGAATGTGACCACAATAGGTTTAACCGCCTATAATGGACAACAGGCCACATTGACTGCGCAAGGAATTCGCATTTTCTCAACAAGTGCAACTGTAGCACAGGATTTAGAACCAGAATACATCACCATTTCGGATGATAATACAAAAGCCTATGTGGGAATTCAAGAAGCAAATGCACTTTTGACCATAGACCTTACAAATAATACTATCATCAGCCTAGCGCCTTTAGGTTATAGCCCCTATGGAAATGGATCGAATAATGCTTTAGACGCCTCCGATCAAAGTGGCGCTGTTTTAATTACTGGAGACTTACCAATTAAAGGAGCTTATATGCCTGATGCACTAAGCTTTGGAACAATAGGTGGACAAGGGTATATTTTCACTGCCAATGAAGGCGATTCGCGTGAGTTCGGGTCAGTAGTAGATGCTAACAGAATTAATTCGGCAACCTTTACTAATTTGGATCCATTGGCCTTTCCAGATGCAAGCATTCTTAAAAACAGTAAGTTTTTAGGTAGGCTTAGTGCTTTAAAATATTCTGGGGATACGGATGGGGATGGCGATTATGACGAATTACATGTTATGAGTGGTAGGTCTTTTAGTATTCGTAACGCTACTACTGGTGCTATTGTTTATGATTCCAAAGATTTAATCGAGCAAATAATAGCAAATCATCCAACTTTCGCCGCTATTTTTAATGCATCAAATTCTAGCGGAACGCCATCTTTAAAAAACAGAAGTGATGATAAAGGTCCAGAGGTTGAAGGAATATATTTTCAGACAATAAATGGAAAGCCCTATGTTTATCTAGCATTAGAAAGGATTGGCGGGGTTATGGTTTTTAATGTGGAAAACCCTACATCACCAGTTTTTGTTGCATATCGGAATAATAGATCAACAACACTTAGCGGTCCAGATTTAGGCGCAGAGGGAATTGTTACCATCCCCGCAGCGAGTTCGCCTAATGGCAATGATATTGTTATTTTGGCAAACGAGGTTAGCTCAACCTTATCTATTTATCAAGTAAATACCTGTGCTACTGCAGCAGGCGCAGTTGTTGCAGCTGCTTCCAACTCTTTTTGTGTTGGAGCGAGCACAACCCTTTCGATTCCAGGCTCATTGGGTAGCTCTTACCAGTGGTTGCTAAATGGGCAGCCAATAATTGGAGAGATATCGACACAATTGACAGCAAGCCAAGCGGGCTCATATTCTGTTATGGTAAATAGTTTATCATTAGCCTGCTCAGATACCTCTTTAATAAAAGTAATTACAACAACACCTGCACCAATTGTTTCTGCAAGTATAGATCAATCAGTATGTTCCGGATCACCAGTAACCCTTAATGGAAGTGGTGCTTTAACATACGCATGGAATAATGGCGTAACAAATGCTGTAAGCTTTATACCGACCACAACAACAACTTATACCGTAACAGGTACTGATCTACAAGGCTGTATTAATACTGCTGCGACAACCGTAACAGTTAATGCACTTCCAATTGTTTCTGCAAGTATAGATCAATCAGTATGTTCCGGATCACCAGTAACCCTTAATGGAAGTGGTGCTTTAACATACGCATGGAATAATGGCGTAACAAATGCTGTAAGCTTTATACCAACCACAACCGCAACTTATACCGTAACAGGTACTGATCTACAAGGCTGTATAAATTCTGCTACGACAACCGTAACAGTTAATGCGCTTCCAATTGTTTCCGCGGGCGTTGACACTTCGATTTGTATCGGTCAATCATTAGTTTTGATGGGGAATGGAGCTCAAACCTACTTGTGGAATAATGGCGCTGTGAATGGGCAATCGTTTATCCCATCTTCATCTCTCAATTATACTTTGATAGGAACCAATGAGTTTGGCTGCGAAAATCAAGACGAAATATTAATCACGGTTAATAGTTTGCCTACGATTAATGCTGGGTCTAATGCAACAATTTGTGAAGGAGAATCAATTGTAATTCAGGCTACTGGAGCCTTAACTTATACTTGGGATAATGGAGCGCCAAATGGGGCCGTAATTTATCCATCATTTCCTTCAAATCTTTATAATGTGATTGGTGTAGATGCTAATAATTGTCAAGACTCAGCAACGCTTCTTGTTACAGTAAATCCTTTGCCAGTTGTTAACACTATATCAGATACGGTTGTATGTGACTACAATTTACCACTTCAATTAAATGTTGATGGCAATGCGACTTCATTTACTTGGAGTAATGGTACTATTGGCCTTTCTACATCGATTTCTCAAGCGGGCACCTATACAGTTACAGGAGAATTAAATGGTTGTATAGATTCGAGTAGCATTGTGGTGGTGCTTGACCCTTGTGCGGGAATTTATGAAGAAGATTTATTCAAACTATCCTACTATCCTAATCCAACTCAAAAGGAAGTATTTGTAACTTTTAACATCCCTATATCAGGAACCATCTCTATTTTAAGCATGGACGGAAGGACCTTATTTATCGATGAGCTTATTAATCATTCGGAAATAACATTAGACTTATCTTTATTGGCGTCTGGATCTTACATAATAAAAGTAGATCAGAAAGGCACCACTAATTTAATTAAGGTAATAAAACAATAAATAAATCCGATCCAAGCCTAATTTTATTGGTCTTTTCCGAGTCAAGTTCTAGCCTGGACCCGTTATAAACAATTAGGCATTAATATCTATTTACCTCTTAATAATGCCTTAAAATACAGGCAACATCAAAGGGCCACCTTTGTTGTAAATTAAGAAAATGAGAAGAGAGGTAGATATGGTTGTCATTTCAGATGTGCATTTAGGGACTTATGGATCTAGAGCCGAAGAATTGGTAAAATACTTAAGGAGTATAAAGCCAAAAACGCTTGTGTTAAATGGAGATATTATTGATATATGGCAATTTAATAAGCGTTATTTTCCTGCATCTCACATGCAAGTGATAAGAGAAATCACTTCCTTCCTAAGTCAAGGAACCATGGTGTATTATGTCACCGGGAATCACGACGAAATGTTACGAAAATTTACAGGCTTTAAAATCGCCAATTTTGAAATTGTAAATAAAATAGTTTTAACCCTACCTACAGGGCGCGCATGGATCTTTCATGGAGATGTATTTGATACAACCATGCGTCATTCTAAGTGGCTTGCCAAGTTGGGAGGTAAAGGGTATGATTTACTTATCATGATAAATACCCTTATGAATTGGGTAAGCGAAAAATTTGGCAAGGGTAGAATTTCACTATCAAAAAAAATCAAAAATAGTGTTAAGGGGGTCGTTAGTTTTGTAAGTAATTTTGAAATTACAGCCGCTGAATTGGCTATAGCAAATGGTTTTGACTATGTGGTTTGTGGTCACATTCATCAACCAGAGATTAAGGAAATTCAAAACAAGGATGGTGAAAAGGTTCAATATTTAAACTCAGGGGATTGGGTTGAAAATTCTACTTCTTTAGAATATCACGATGGAAAATGGGTATTGCATTATGAGCAACAAAGCAAAGCATCGAGTAATAAAAATGCAATTCACGAAACCCGAAAAGAAGCTATGTCCTTTGATGTTTTGTTAGCTGAAATCACACAAAATTTTGTAAAAGTTTAAAATATGAAAGTATTGTATGCAATTCAAGGAACTGGTAATGGCCATTTAAGTCGCGCAGAAGACATTGTCCCTTATTTACAAAAACGATGTGATGTTGATATTTTAGTGAGCGGCACGCAGTCTCAGTTAACCCCATCTTTCCAAATCGATTATCAACTTAGAGGCATGAGTTTTATGGCTTCTAAGAAAGGAAAGGTGGCACTTTTAAAAACTGCTGTTAATACTAATATTTTTACATTTTTTAAGGAGATAACCCAATTTCCAGCTAAAAATTATGATTTAATAATTAGCGATTTTGAGCCTATTTCTGCATGGTCAGCAAAATACCATGGCGTTAAGTCGGTTGAATTAAGTCATCAAGCAGCCGTTGCTCATCCAAATGCACCAAAGCCTCTCGAAAAACACAGGGTGGGTAGTGCGATTTTAGGTAATTATTGCCCTAGTCACCGGAAATATGGTTTTCATTTTGAGTCTTATGCCCCTTCTATTTTTACGCCAGTGATCCGTGAAAAAATCCGTGAATTGAATTCAGAAAATTTAGGACATTATACCGTTTATCTGCCAGCTTATCACGATGATTATATAATTCAGACTTTAATGCACTTTCCGGTTGAATGGCAAATTTTTTCAAAGTATGCGCAATCGCGTTATCGCGTAAATAATGTTTGGGTTAATCCTATTGATTCAACTAAATTCACAGAAAGTTTGCGCACTTCTGAAGGGGTGCTTTGCGGCGCTGGATTCGAATTGCCAGCCGAAGCCTTATTTCTGGGTAAAAAATTAATGGTTATTCCAATGATGGGTCAATATGAACAATTGTGCAATGCGGAAAGTCTAAGGAGTTTAGGCGTAGTTGTATTGGACAAACTATGTTTGTTACAAAGAAGAACAATTAGCTCTTGGATTTTAAATACTAAAAGAATTGAAGTCTATTATCCTAATAGAACTGAAAACATAATTGACACTATTTTTAATGATCTAAGGCCAAGTCAAGAAGGGATTTCTTCACCGCAATTATCTGATCTTGTAGGGATTTAACTTAAATCAGCATAATATTTATAGGTTTCAAGCTGTGCGTGAAACGGAGGTAAATCATTTTTACGGTATTCATTTTTAAAATCTTTAGAAACCAGTCTTGACTTGACACTACCTCTCCATTGAAAATCAAATACCTGTAATAATTCAGCTTGAATTTTCTTATCTAAAATAGGCACTCCGACTTCAATTCTGTAATCTAAGTTGCGTTCCATGAAGTCCGCGCTCAAAATAAAGATAAGTGGTTCGCCTGCATTCTCAAATACCATTAATCTCGCGTGTTCTAAGTATCGATCTACAATACTAATGGCTGTAATGTTTTCACTCATTCCTTTTACGCCAGGAATTAAGCAGCAAATGCCCCTAATGATTAATTCTATTTTCACTCCTGCATTGCTTGCTGCGTATAATTTTTCGATCATAACCTCATCGGTCAAATTATTTAATTTCAATTTGATACCGGAGCTTAAACCCTTTTTGGCATTGATGATTTCTTGATCAATCCATTTAATTATTTTTCTTCTCGTATTGATAGGAGACACTATTAAATGTCTAAATTGACCACGATCTAGGTTGTTCTCTAATAAGCGAAACACTTTATTTATTTCTATTGAAATCGTTGGATTGGATGTTAATAGCCCGAAATCAGTATAAATTTTGGAGGTCTTTTCATTAAAATTTCCAGTCCCTACATAACTGATATAATCTATTTTTTTATCTTCAACGCGTTTGATTTGGAGTAATTTGGAATGCACCTTTAAATTTGGAATACCATGAATTACTTTCGCCCCATTTTCCCTAAGTCTATTTGACCAATACAAGTTATTTTCTTCATCAAATCTGGCCTGTAACTCCATTACTACAGTTACTTCTTTACCGTTAAATATTGCAGCCAATAAGGCATTCATTATTTGAGATTCTTTCGTAACACGATATATATTGATGTTAATTTCTTTTACAAAGGGATCAATAGCGGCCTCTCGAAGTAAGTCCACCACATAATCAAAGCGTTGATAGGGGAAGTATAGTAAGACATCCTCTTTAAGTATGGTTTCAATTAAACTATGCGTTTTTTCAAGTTGAATTTGCTTTGAAGGAACTTGTTTTTGAAAAATAAGGTTTTGTTTCCCGAAATCTGGAAAGCCAATAAAGTCTTTGAAATTATGGTATTTCCCTCCAGGTATGGTATTAACACCTTTCTTTAATTCAAGTGAACCTAATAAATAATCCAAAAGGTCATTGGGCATTTTTTCATCATAAACAAATCGGACAGGCGAACCTTTTTTTCTTTGCTTCAAGCCCTTTTCAATTTTATCGAAAAAAGATGTTGAAATATCATCATCTAAATCTAAATCCGCATCTCGTGTAAATTTAAAAGTGAATGCTTCAATTTTTGAATTGATGAAAATAGAAAAAATCTCTTCAAGATGTATTCGGATGACATCATCGATTAAAATAAAAAATTGTTTATCTCCCTCCTTTAGTAGAAAAAACCGGGACAGTACCCTAGGAATTTCAATTAATGAATATTTATTAGACTTTCCTTTAGTACTGATCTTCACGGCAAGATATATGGAATAATCTCTTAATCTTGGGAACGCATTTTTTTTATTAAGCATGATTGGAAATATAGCATGCTTTAACTCTTTGTGGAAAAAATCACTTAAGATGTCATTTTGATTTTGAGTTAAGTGTTTATCGCTTAAATGGAAAATATCATCGTTTTCTAATTCACTAACAATTTGCTGATAAGCCAGCTCAACTTTTTCCTGCTGTTTATTGACTGTTTTTCTAATTTCCTTATATAAATCTTCTGCATTTCCGTTAAAGCCAGCAATGTTTTTCTTTTTTAGATGAAAGATTCTTTGCAGGTTGGCCACACGGACACGATAAAATTCATCCATGTTATTGGAATAAATCCCTAAGAATCGCATCCTTTCTATAAGTGGTACTTTTGAATCTAATGCTTCTTGTAAAACACGATCATTAAAACACAACCAACTTAATTCTCTATTGACAATTCTCATATTTTTTTTCTTGACCACGAATTTAGTCTGCTTATGTTAAGTTATTGTAAAGTCGTGACACTTATTCAAATTCAATAAGGACAGCTCCCTTATCAACTACCGCTCCTTTTTCAATACAGATTGCTTTTACAATTCCTACCCCCTCTGACTTAAGGGCGTTTTCCATTTTCATGGCCTCAAGTGAAATTAAAATATCACCAGGTTGAACTTCTTGTCCGAGCACAACATTTATATCTATTACCCTTCCTGGCATTGGGGATTTAAATTCTTTGATCTTCTTTATTTTAACTTTATCTAAGCCCAAAGCACTAATTAAATCATCTAATTCATGTTTTCTTCTGATATGAAAAACACGGTGATTTATTTTAATAACCAAGCGGTTTTCTTCTGATTTTTCTTCCTGGATTTCTCCATGAAAGACTATTCCATTATAGGTCAAATCGAAAAACTTATGATTGTGCCAAACAACGAAGGCACCATCACCTGTTTGTACTTTTTCATCATCAAAAAACCACTGATTTGTCTCCATGTTCTTTATTTTTTACTATGTCCTAGACTCATTTGTGTATCATTATCCTCCTCTATACTGAGTGAAATATGAGGTGAATTTACCTTACTACAAAACAAATTATCTGCTAAAACTTCTGCACAGATATAAGCCATGTTTTCTTGTATCGCACTTTCAATATTTTCTGTTGATTTTATATAAACATCAATCCGATCTGTGACCTCTAATCCACTATCTTTTCTGGCGTTTTGAATACGATTTACAATTTCTCTTGCAATACCTTCAGCGCGTAGTTCTGGCGAAATATTAATATCTAAGGCCACTGTTATTTCACCATCTGACGCAACCAACCACCCAGGAATGTCTTTCGCAGTGATTTCAAAGTCTTCTTTTAATAAAGTGATTTTTTCATTTTCCACGGCACCTTCCCAAGAGCCTGATTTTTCGATGCTGCTTATGTCATCTTGATTAAATGTGCCAACAATTAAAGCGATTTGCTTCATCTGTTTCCCGTATTTAGGTCCAATAGTTTTAAAATTCGGTTTAATAGTTTTAACCAACAATGTTCCATCATCTTCTACTAAATCAATGCTTTTTACATTAACTTCTGAAAGTACTAAGTTTTGAATATGGTAAAGATTTTCTTTAAAATTTTCATCTAATGCTGGAACCATAATGCGCTGTAATGGTTGTCTCACACGAAGCTTCTCTTTCTTTCGTAAGCCCAAAACAAGTGAAGATAATTTTTGCGCTAATTCCATTTGAACCTCAAGTCTAGCATTGATTTCATTTTCATTTGACTTAGGAAAATCGCATAGATGAACAGAGTCTTTTTTGTTTAATTGTGTCACTGTATTTAAATCCGAAAATAGTCGATCCATAAAAAATGGTGCAATTGGCGACGCTATTATGGAAATTGTTTCTAGACATGTATATAAGGTTTGATAAGCCGAAATTTTATCTTCCGCATCATCACTTTTCCAAAATCTTCTTCTACACAAACGCACATACCAGTTTGATAAATGATCGCTCACAAATTCTTGAATTAATCTTCCAGCTTTAGTGGGTTCATATTCATCAAATGCAGCATCAACATTTTTGATAAGGGTGTTCAATTTCGAAATTACCCATCGGTCAATTTCAGGTCTTTTCTCCAGAGCTATGGCTTGCTGACTAAAATCAAATCCATCGATATTAGCATACAATGCGAAAAAGGAATATGTGTTATAGAGTGTCCCGAAAAATTTTCTTTGCACTTCAACAATTCCTTCCGTATCAAATTTTAAATTATCCCAAGGCTGAGCATTGGTAATCATATACCAACGGGTTGCATCTGGGCCATATTTCTCTAATGTTTCAAATGGGTCAATACCATTTCCCAATCGCTTAGACATTTTTAAGCCATTTTTATCCAATACCAATCCGTTTGAAATAACATTTTTATATGCCACCTTACCAAACACCATGGTTGAAATTGCATGCAATGTATAAAACCATCCCCTTGTTTGATCCACTCCCTCAGCAATAAAATCCGCAGGATAGGCTTTACCTGAATCGATTAAGTCTTTATTTTCAAAAGGGTAGTGCCATTGAGCATAAGGCATAGATCCAGAATCAAACCAGACATCAATTAAGTCCGACTCTCTTTTCATGGGTTTGCCAGATGGAGACGCCAAAATAATCTGATCAACCTTGTGTTTGTGCAGGTCTATTTGGTTATAATTTTCCTTTGACATATCATCAACTACAAAACTATCCAAAGGATTAGAGGACATTAATCCAGCTTTTACAGCAGCCTCACTTGCAGCTTTCAGTTCCTCTAAAGAGGAAATACAAACATGTTCGGCCCCATCTTCAGTGGCCCAGATAGGAATAGGAATCCCCCAATATCTTGAGCGGGATAAATTCCAGTCGTTAGCATTTTCTAACCATTTTCCAAAGCGCCCCGTCCCAGTGGAAGCAGGTTTCCAATTAATCGTTTTATTCAAGGCAACCATTTGATCTTTTTGTCCGCTGACACGAATAAACCAAGAGTCTAATGGATAATATAAAATGGGTTTATCAGTCCTCCAACAATGTGGGTAAGTGTGATCATACTTTTCCACTTTAAAGGCTTTATTCTGTTCTTTTAATAAGATAGCAATTTCAACATCAACTGATTTATCGGGCGCTAAACCATCGTCATAATATTCATTTTTAACATATTTCCCCGCCAAATCACCCATCTCGTTACGGAATTTCCCTTGTAAATCCACTAAAGGAACAAGATTATTGAATTCATCACGCACCAATAAACCCGGGACACCCGCTTCAGCAGCTACTCGCGCATCATCTGCGCCAAAGGTCGGAGCGGTATGCACAATTCCAGTTCCGTCTTCTGTGGTAACAAAATCGCCACCGATTACAACAAATGCAGCTTCGGGGTTTTCTGCAGGCAAACAATAAGGAAGTAGTTGTTCGTAACGAATTCCGACGAGGTCTTTCCCAATACATTTTCCGCGAATTAAATAAGGAATAACTTTCTCTCCTTTAATGTAAGCTTCTAATTCATCATCATTTTCAATTGCTTGATATCCTTTAGAAAATTGATTTTTAACAAGATTTTCAGCAAGAAGCACATTTATTTTTTCAAAAGTATATTGATTGAAGGTGCTTACCAATACATAGGTAATTTTTGGTCCTACCGTGAGTGCTGTATTGGAAGGCAAGGTCCAAGGCGTAGTAGTCCAAGCTAAAAAATAAGTTGCTTCTATTTCAATATCTTCTACCCCCAAGCTAGAGGGTAAAATAGTTTCTTTTGTCACCTTAAACTGAGCGACAACAGTAGTATCTTTTACTTCTTTATAGCAACCTGGTTGATTGATTTCGTGTGATGATAATCCCGTTCCAGCTTTTGGTGAATAGGGTTGAATAGTGTATCCTTTATAAAGCAAGTTTTTCTGATAAAGTTGTCCAATCAACCACCAAACAGATTCCATATATTTGGTTTCATAGGTTACATAAGCACCTTCTTTATCAACCCAATAACCCATTTTAGTGGTCAAATCATTCCACACATCTGTGTAACGCATAACTGCTTTACGACATGCTGCATTATATTCATCTACACTAATTTTCTTTCCTATATCCTCTTTGGTAATTCCAAGTTCTTTTTCTACTCCAAGTTCAACAGGTAAACCATGGGTGTCCCATCCAGCTTTCCTTTTAACTTGAAATCCTTTAAGGGTCTTATATCTACAAAAAATATCTTTTATGGCACGACCCATTACATGGTGTATTCCGGGCATACCATTAGCTGAAGGCGGCCCTTCATAAAAAACAAATGAAGGAGATCCCTCTCTATTTTCAATGGATTTTTCGAATACCTTATTTTGTTGCCAATTGGTGAGGACCTCACTGGCGACAGTAGTTAAATTTAATCCGCTATATTCTTTGTATTGTTGAGACATTTCCATTTTGTTAGGAGCTCAAAAATAGCAAGAATAAAACAATTTTTACTGCTTGTTGGTTGAAAACTATTGAAATTACTAGCGCTATCCCAAGGACTTTCGTAATTTTGATGAAAACTATTTCACATGAAATCTCTAACAGCACTATTAATTTTAATTACTGTAGCTTTTAATTCTAATGCTCAAGTCTATAAATTACCTGAATTAGGTTATTCTTATCAAGATTATGCACCTTATATAGATGCAAAAACCATGGAAATTCATCATTCAAAACACCATCAAGCGTATGTAAATAATCTAAATAAAGCCATTGCTGGTACTGCAATGGAAACGCAATCTTTAATGGATTTAATGTTTTATGCTAGTTTCCGCTCAGATGTTGTAAGAAACAACGCAGGTGGGCATTTTAATCATACTTTATTTTGGGACAACCTTGCTCCAGTGGTTGCTCAATCAGAAATCTCACCTGAATTGAGTTTGGCAATAACGGAACAATTTGGAGCATTAGACTCTCTTAAAGTTAAATTGAATCAAGCCGCCATTAGTCGATTTGGCTCTGGTTGGGCATGGTTGATGGTTACTCCAGATAAGAAGTTAGCCATTTCTACTTCTGCAAATCAAGACAACCCAATTATGGATGTTAGCAAGGAAAGAGGAATTCCAATTTTAGGAATTGATGTTTGGGAACATGCTTATTATTTAAGCTATCAAAATAAAAGAGCAGATTATTTAACTGCCTTATGGTCCTTAACAAATTGGGGTTCAGTTTCCGCAAAATACGCTGCGGCGATTAAAGATTCTCTTTTAATTGAACTTGAAAAAGATTCTTGGCCTGCTTTAAAAGATTTTCATAAAGTAATGGCGCAAACTTTTCATCCGTCTGAGTCTGGGAATTTACAACCCCTAAGAACTAGAAGTACAGAATTATTGACCAAGTCGATGCTATTAAGAATTTCTATTCCACCAAAAAGCTTGGATAAAAAAGAACTGCATGATGCCTTATCTAGATTAGAAAAAGCTTGTTATTACATTAATGAGCAGGTAAATAAAAATGCTAAAGATGCTGCTTTGACAAAAGCTATTGCTGGTGCTCATGATATTTTTCATGAAGTGCAGGGTCTTTGTCATGACTAACCCACATTTGTCGGGCCTCTTTTTTATTCTTAATTGAGATGCCTTACCTTTGTATAAAATATAGGAAATGCGCTTTGAATTAACGAAAGATTTTCTTGGATTAATTCGCGTTAAAATCGCGGAAAGAGATGAACTTTGGTTGGCAGAGAATGTCCTAGAATTACATTACGCTGATGTTGCTGAAATCTTAGATAAACTTACTAATGATCAAGCAAAATTCATATATTTTCTAGTAGACGAGGATACTCAGGCGGATATTCTAATGGAATTAGAAGAAGAAGTCCGTGATCGTTTTATTGCTTCGCTCTCTACTAAAGAAATCGCTGACCAGTTAGAAAATTTAGATTCTGATGACGCTGCAGATATTTTAGGAGAGTTAAGTAGCCGCCAAATTCAAGAGGTCATTTCTCAAATGGAGGACGACGAAGCGGCGGAAGACATTGTAGACCTATTAAATTACGATGAGGATACTGCGGGAGGATTAATGCAAAAAGAGTATTTTCAGGCGCAGCTTGATTGGCCGGTAAATCGCGCCCTTCTTGAGTTGCGAAAGCAAGCCGAAGATGTTGAAAAGGTATATAATATATTTGTGGTAAATGAATCTGATCAATTGGTTGGTGTCTTATCCTTGAAGCGCTTACTTTTTGCCGGTGTTAAAACCAAAATTGCAGACTTATACCAATCTAAAAATATAATTTCCGTAAACACAAGTGATTCCGCTGAAGAAGTTGCAGATGTAATGGAAAAATATGATTTGGTTTCTGTCCCAGTAGTCGATTATCAGAAGAAACTTGTGGGTAGAATTACCCTGGATGATGTTGTAGAATATATAAAGGATGGTGCCGATAAAGATTTCCAATTTGCAACCGGTATTACAGAACCTCTAGAAAAAGATGCAAGTATTTGGCGCATTTCTCGAAAAAGATTACCCTGGTTAATCATTGGGTTGATTGGTGGCGCCTTTGGCGCTAAAGTACTATCGGGATTTGAAGGGGGGATCACCAAAATTCCAGCACTTGCATTTTTTATCCCAATGATTACTGCAATGGGTGGAAATGTAGGCGTTCAATCTTCTGCGATTGTTGTTCAATCTTTAGCCAGAGGCAACAAGATGATGGGAGGTTATTTAAATAGAATATTAAAAGAATCATTGATTGGCATATTAAACGGTCTACTCTTATCCTCCACTATTTTTGTAATTGCCTACTTCATTGGGGACATAAAACTAGGTATGGTGGTGAGCGTCTCGTTATTGACGGTTATTATTTTCGCCTCTACGATCGGGACAATTATACCTTTACTTTTACATAAGTATAAGATTGATCCAGCGATTGCAACAGGCCCTTTTATTACGACACTAAATGATGTTGTGGGCCTATTTATCTATTTCACTATTGGAATGTTGCTCTATGGCATGTAAGTCCAAGTAAAAAATTATTACGCTAATTTCTTGGGATCACGCTCTAATATTACAGAAGACCTTATCTTTGAATAAAATTGAACTATCTAATGAGTTTACACGAACTGTCTGAACAAGAATTACAAAGAAGAGAATCACTTGAAAAATTAAGAGATTTAGGTGTTGAGCCTTATCCCGCTGCTCTTTTTCCAGTAGATACCTGCGCAATAGAAATAAAAGAATCTTATCAAGAAGGTAAACAGGTCTGCATTGCAGGCCGCATGATGAGTCAACGCGTTATGGGAAAAGCTTCTTTTGCTGAATTGCAAGATGCAAGTGGAAGAATACAATTGTATATCAATAGAGATGAAATTTGTCCGGGTGAGGATAAAACACTCTACAATGAGATCTTTAAAAAACTATTAGATTTAGGTGACTTTATTGGAATCAATGGCACTTTATTCAAAACTCAAGTCGGTGAAATCAGCGTGCATGTTAAAGAATTAAAGCTCTTAAGTAAGTCACTAAAACCACTTCCATTACCTAAAACTGATACTGAAGGTAAAATTCATGACGCTTTTACGGACCCAGAATTAAGGTATCGTCAGCGTTATGTAGATTTAGTTGTAAATCCAAAGGTGAAGGAAACATTTGTCAAAAGATCCAAAACGATTGGCTCTATGAGACAATTTTTTAACGATTTTGGATATTTAGAGGTGGAAACACCCATTCTTCAACCGATTCCTGGAGGGGCAGCTGCACGACCTTTTATTACCCATCACAATGCTTTAGACACTACACTTTATCTTCGAATTGCTAATGAACTTTATTTAAAAAGATTAATAGTTGGAGGATTTGATGGGGTTTATGAATTTGCCAAGGACTTTAGAAATGAAGGAATGGATAGAACGCATAATCCTGAGTTTACAGTAATGGAGATGTATGTAGCCTACAAAGATTACAACTGGATGATGGATTTCACAGAAAAATTGTTAGAACATGTAGCAGTTCAAGTCAATGGATCGAGTGATGTACTCATGGGAGATAAAACAATTTCTTTGAAAGCGCCCTATAAAAGAATTACAATGCGTGATGCCATTATTGAGCATACAGGATTCGACATTAAAGGCAAATCAATTGATGAAATTCGCCAGGCATGTGAAGCCAATGGAATTGCAACCAATCCAAGTATGGGGATCGGTAAATTGATAGATGAATTATTCGGCGAAAAATGTGAGGGGAATTATATTCAACCGACATTTATTACAGATTATCCGATTGAAATGTCGCCCCTTTGTAAAAAACATCGTGAGGATCCATCGCTTACTGAGCGTTTTGAATTAATGGTTAATGGTAAAGAAATTGCAAATGCTTATTCTGAATTAAATGATCCAATTGATCAAAGAGAACGCTTTGAAGAACAGTTAACTCTTTCAGAAAAAGGGGATGATGAAGCTATGTTTATTGACCAAGATTTTTTACGCGCTTTAGAATATGGAATGCCTCCAACCTCGGGTATTGGAATTGGTATTGACCGTTTGGTAATGCTATTAACCAACAATGCTTCTATTCAAGAAGTGTTATTCTTCCCTCAAATGCGTCCAGAAGCAACTCAAACTACCGTTCATTTGTCACCTGAAGAATTGCTAATAATGAATGTGCTTAAGCAGGAATCTCCTATTGATTTACCAATATTGAGAACTAAAGTAGAAATGAGTAATAAGCTTTGGGATACGAGCGTGAAAAACTTGAGTAAACTAGGGCAATTGAAAGTTGAAAAAATAGGGGAGCAAGTTCGAGTTACCTTACTTCACTAATCTTCCCTTATTCCACATTTAAAGATATCATCTAATTGATATCCTTTGCTGAGTAAATAACGAATTATTTTTGCTTCTTTCTTGTAGCTCTCTTTTTCAGCGGAAAGTAATCTTTTTTTCTTTTCTATTAATAGGGTTAAATCCTCTAAGTAAACTGATTTATCAATAGTTTCAAGTGCTTTATCGATAAGAACGGTAGCTATTTGTTTTGCCCGTAGGCCAGCCTTAATTTTACTAATTCCCCACTTTTTTATACGCTGTTTACCTTGGGCAAATGAAAGCGCAAATCTTTCGTCATCAATAAATTTAGCTTGAATGAGTTCGGCAATTAACTGCTCTTTCTTCTCCTCAGATAGCAGGGATGCTTTTAGTTTCTTTTTTACATCAAAAATGCAACGATCTTGATAAGCACAAAAGCCTTCTAATTTTAATTTTTCCGATAAATAGAAGTCGGAATCGCCAAACATTACATCGGAATTTCTTCGTTGTCTTTATCTACAAAAACATAATCTAATAAATTCAATGCGGTCACACCATGAACAGGAATCCATTTCTTAAATTTAAAATACCAAGCCCATTGTTTAGAACGAAGAAATCCACCTTTTTTGAAATATCCTTCCAAATAGGGGTGAACATGCAAGGAAACGCCACTAACTTTTCGGTCTAAAACCAAATAAGACAAGCTCGCCTCAATTTCTTCAGCAAATAATATACTGGCTTGAATTTCACCTGTTCCATTACATGTTGGACAAGACTCAGATGTTTTAATTTGTGTTACTGGTCGAACGCGTTGACGGGTAATCTCAATGATACCAAATTTTGACGGAGGGATAATATTATGCTTAGCACGGTCAGATTTCATGAATTCTTTCATCTTTTCAAAAAGAATTCTATTATTTTCTTTATCATGCATATCGATAAAATCGATACAGATAATACCGCCCATATCACGCAATTGTAATACACGCGCCACTTCTTCAGCCGCCTCTATGTTAGTTGCTAAAGCATTAGACTCTTGTCCGTCAGCACCTTTTCTATTGCCACTATTGACATCAATAACATGCATTGCTTCCGTATGCTCAATGATGAGGTAACCTCCAGTAGGCATTGGAACTTTCTTTCCGAATAATGTTTTAATTTGTTTATTGATTCCAAAACGCTCGAAAATTGGAATTTTCCCGTCGTAAAGGTTTAATATTTGTTCTTTTCCAGGAGCAATTCCAATAATATAATCTTTCATTTCACCATGCAGCACTTCCTCATTTACATGGATATTTTTAAAATCTCCATTCAATAAATCACGCAACATAGAAGTTGTGGTATTCAATTCCCCTAAGACTCTTTTTGGCGCTTCTGAACCCAATGCATTGGCATGAATTTTTTTCCACTTTTCTAGTAAGTCATTTAAGTCTTGCTCTAAGTCTTCGGTTTTTTTATGTTCAGCAACAGTTCGAATAATTACCCCAAAATTCTTCGGTATAATTCTTTCCATTAATTCTTTTAAGCGAGCTCTTTCCTCGGGTTCTTTGATTTTTTGCGAAATCGAAATCTTATTAGAAAAAGGCGCTAAAACCAAATATCGACCAGCTAATGTAATTTCTGAAGATAATCTTGGTCCTTTTGTGGAAATAGGTTCTTTGGCAATTTGTACTAAAATAGATTGTGAAGATGATAAAACAGCATCAATTTTACCGTTTTTGTCAAGTTCTTTTTCAAATTTAAAATACATTAAATCCGGAACACTTTGTTTATTTCGTAAGGTGTCTTTGGTGAATTTACTTAGGGAATTAAATTGTTGTCCAAGATCTAAATAATGAAGGAAGGCATCTTTTTCATACCCAACATCGACAAATGCCGCGTTAAGACTTGGGGAGAGACGGCGAACCTTTCCTAAGTATACATCACCAACAGCAAAGTCAGAATTTCCTCTTTCTTCGTGCAGTTCAATTAGTTTTCCGTCTCGAAGTAACGCTATCCAAACTCCGTTGGAGCGCGCATCTACGACTAGTTCTAAGCTCACAATAAATATTTTTATGATAAAACAATGAAAGCTCAGTAATACTATTACTGAGCCTCACATCAAATAATGATTAAGCTTATTTTTTCTTCTTGTGGCGATTCTTTCTAAGTCTCTTCTTACGCTTGTGCGTCGCCATTTTATGTCTTTTTCTTTTTTTACCGCTTGGCATATGCTATATATTTTTCTTGTTATCTGAAATACTGGTATTATCTTACCACCCTTTTGGGGAGGGCAAAGATAATGAAATTAATTGAATCACCAAACCGAATATTAACCAACCTTTACTTGTGATTTTACTTGCTCCACAAATGTTTTTGCTGGTTTGAATGATGGAATGTTATGTGCTGGAATGATAATGGTTGTGTTTTTTGAAATGTTTCTTCCTGTTTTTTGTGCTCTTTCTTTCACAATAAAACTTCCAAATCCTCTTAAATATACATTATTTCCTTTAGCCAATGATGTTTTGATGGAGTTCATAAACGATTCAACAGCTCTTAATGCTTCATTTTTTTCTAGTCCCGTTTCTACTGCGATGTCGGTTACAATATCTGCTTTTGTCATTATTATTAGAGTTTAAGTTTTTACAATTAGTATTTTCGCGCTACAAAAGTATATTAGATATCTTAATTGGAACGATTTTAATTAAAATATTTCAAATAAAAATTTACAAATGGCTAATTTTCAAGAGGAAATTATAAATTGGTATTTAATAAATAAGCGTGATTTACCCTGGAGAAATACTCAGGACCCTTATAAAATCTGGTTAAGCGAAATAATCTTGCAACAAACTAGAGTTCAACAAGGCCTACCATACTATCTAAAATTCTTAAATGCCTTCCCTACTATTTATGATTTTGCCCAGGCAAGTGAACAGGAAGTTTTATCCCTATGGCAAGGATTAGGGTATTATTCTAGGGCAAGGAATATGAGAAAAACTGCTATTCAAATCGTCGACTTTTTTAATGGTGAATTTCCAAAAACAGAAAAGGAATTACTGTCTTTATTTGGTGTAGGTAAATATTCTGCTGCGGCCATCGGATCCTTTGCCTTTAGACTTCCCTTAGCAGTTGTAGATGGAAATGTTTACCGCGTCTTGTCTAGGGTATTTAATATGGACACCCCCATCGATACTCCTCAAGGTCAAAGAGCGTTTCAAGAATTAGCTTCTACTCTCCTTCCTATACATACGCCTGACACTTATAATCAAGCCATTATGGAATTTGGTGCTTTACAATGTACTCCCAAAAGTCCAGACTGCCCCAATTGTGTTTTGTTTGCCAGTTGTTTAGGTAGGATTGACAAAAACATAGATGCCTTACCGGTAAAAATTAAAAGTATTAAAACGCGCAATAGATTTTTTGCTTATCAAGTTTTTATCGATGATGAAAACAGAACGATTATTCAAGAGAGGGGGCCAAAAGATATTTGGCAAGGACTATTTGAATTCCCCTTACTTGAATTTGAAACGGAGGAATTAACCATGAATTTTATGAATACTGAAGCATCAAAAATAAGAGAGGTCTCTAATGTTATAAAGCATAAATTAACCCATCAGTTGATTTTTGCTTATTTTATTGTTTATAGAAAAACTAATTTGCCAAATGACTTAAAACCCAATCAAAAGGTAATGACTTTTTCAAATATTGACTCACTTCCCAAGTCTCGATTGATGGAGAAATTTTTAGAATCTGTCAATCCTATTCTTTTTGCTTAAGTAGAGAAGAATGTTATTAACTTTGAAATCTAAATTAATGAAGCCTTCAAAATGATTTTTACGCCAACAACATCAAACACTGCTAATAAAATCCATTTTTGGAATGGAAAAACAGCGTCTCTTTCGAATGAACTTAAAGCTTTAGGGAATTCTATTATTGAAAAAAAGGGGAAGTGGGACTTTGAAAAATCAAGTTCATCTTTTATAATTTTGGTGAATTGTGATCAAATGACCCCGGAACTTTATAGAAAAACTGCCTTTGAAATTTATGAGTTAATTAAGAAGGAACTAATTTCAATTTCAATCGAAGAAGCCAACGATGCGCTCTATCCATTTATCGAGGGATTGGCATTGTCATCTTATCAGTTTGATCGCTTTTTAAGTAAAAAAAATAAACCGAAATTAACGGAAGTATTTGTTCCTGGAATGGATGCTAAACAATTGGAAGAATTAGAGGCAACAACAAAAGCAGTCTTTTGGGCACGGGATATGGTTAACACGCCTGTTTCTCATCTAAATGCAGAGCAATTTTCAACAGAAATAAGTGATCTTTTGGGTTCTGTTGGTGTGCTTGTAGAAGTGTTAGAAAAATCAAAGATTGAAGCACTAAAAATGGGGGGTTTGTTGGCTGTCAATAAAGGCTCAATTGATCCGCCAACATTTACAATTGCTGAATATAAACCTGCAAACGCTAAGAACCAACAAGCGATTGTTTTGGTTGGAAAAGGAGTTGTATATGATACAGGAGGATTGAGTTTAAAGCCAACTCCAGGATCAATGGATGTTATGAAAAGTGATATGGCAGGAGCTGCTGGAGTAATTGGCGCTTTATATTTAGCCGCTAAACAAAAACTACCCGTTCATGTAATTGCTTTAATCCCGGCTACGGACAATAGACCAGGATTAAATGCCTATACTCCGGGAGATGTTATAACCATGTTTAATGGATCTACTGTCGAAGTCCTGAATACAGACGCTGAAGGCAGAATGATTTTAGCAGATGCCTTATCTTATTCAGCAAAATATAATCCTGCTCTTGTAATTGATGCAGCAACTTTAACCGGCGCCGCTTTAAGGGCAATTGGAACTCACGCAGCAATAATTATGGGCAACGCGGATGATACCATTTTTAATCAATTAGAATCTGCTGGCAATCAAGTTCATGAACGGGTTGTTCGTTTCCCATTCTGGGAGGAGTATAAAGAAGAAATGAAATCAAAAATAGCAGACTTAAAGAATATTGGAGGTCCAAACGGAGGAATGATATCAGCAGGAAAGTTCCTCGAAACCTTCGTGTCTGCTCCCTATGTGCACATGGATGTTGCTGGACCAGCTTGGCTTGACGCTAAAGAAAACTATAAAGGCATCTCGGGAACTGGATACGGGGTTAGATTGTTATATACATTCTTAAAAAATTATTAAAATGGACAGAGAGCCAACAAGTATAAAAGTGGGAATTTCTATTGGTGATATCAATGGAATAGGGGTAGAAATAATTATAAAAGCGCTTAAAGATAATCGAATCTTAAATGAATTCACGCCAGTCATTTATGGCTCAAGTCTTGCCCTTTCACACTATAAGAAAACATTAGAAATGCCCGATTTTTCTTATTTAATTTGCAAAACAGCAGATGAAATTCAAGAGAAGAAAATCAATGTACTTAATTGCATAGACGATGAGGTAATAGTTCAAGAGGGAACATCAACCCCATTGTCTGCAAAATTGGCGATTAAAAGTCTTGAAAAAGCGGC
The DNA here is from genome assembly GCA_947488235.1 of Flavobacteriales bacterium. Lineage (GTDB taxonomy): Bacteria > Bacteroidota > Bacteroidia > Flavobacteriales_D > Crocinitomicaceae > UBA952. Next base: position 94,416 of record CANLAQ010000002.1, read on the forward strand.
GGGAGACTTAGCTTCAGGTAAAATCGATGTGCTTGTAACAGCGCCCCTATCTAAAGAAAGTGTACAGCAAGCAGGCTTTGAATTTCCAGGGCACACTGAATTTTTAGCTGAAATGGCGGGAGTAAATGAAGCGTTAATGCTTCTTGTTTCTCCATTTTTAAAAGTGGCTTTGGTTACAAGTCATGTTCCCCTTAAGGAAGTTCCTGCGTTATTAACGAAGGAAAAAATAGTAGAAAAAATCCATACACTAGAAAAATCCTTAACAAAAGACTTTGGAATATCTAGACCAAAAATTGCAGTATTGGGACTCAATCCGCACGCGGGAGAAAATGGGAAGATAGGCTTGGAAGAACAAGAAATTATTTCTCCAGCAATACAATTAGCAAAAAACGATGGGTCCTTAGTATATGGCCCTTATGCTGCAGATGGCTTTTTTGGTTCTGAACAAAGAAGTAAATTTGATGGTGTTCTTGCTATGTATCACGATCAAGGTTTAGCGGCTTTTAAAGCACTGTCTTTTGAAGAAGGAGTTAATTTTACCGCTGGATTACCAATTGTAAGAACTAGTCCAGATCATGGTACCGCTTTCGATATCGCAGGTAAAAATATCGCCGAAGAACAATCCTTGAGAAGCGCAATTTATTTGGCTATTGAAATATATAAGAATAGAAAATTTGAGAAGGAAATTAGTCAAAATCCCCTCGCAATTACCGTTGGAGAAAAAGACACCCACAACTCTAGGTAACTTCTTCTTTGAATTCTCGTTTTTTGTTTGAAAAAAAAGTAGTAACTTTGTGCCCCTAAGTTTTAGGCAACTGTGAAATGAAAAATAAAAATCAGTTTTTGATTCCTTTTGTAGGCCTTAAAATAGGGGAGCATCAGTTTGCTTTTGAATTGAATGAAAAGTTCTTTGAAGATTTACCACATTTATCCCTTGGAAAAGGGCAATTAAATGTTGAATTATCTCTTGACAAAAAAGAAACTATGCTGGTAGCATCGTTTTCTGTAGAGGGAGAGATAAATATGTTATGCAGTAAATGCAATGAGGAAGTAGTCACTGAAATATATGACGAACTCGATTTGATTTACAAATTTGGATTAGAGCAAGAAGACAATGAAGCCTTGATTGTTTTACACCCTGACACCTATGAATTGGATGTATTTCAGCCGATTTATGAAATGATAGTAATGGCACTTCCAACAAGGCCATTGCATGAAGAAGGGGAGTGTGATGAGGAAATGGTGAAGCTAATCCAAAAATATATGCAAACTGAAAGTATAGTAATAGAAGCACAAAAAGAAGAAGACCCTCGATGGTCAGCATTAAAAAATTTGAATTAAAATTAAGTAATATAGATTATGGCACATCCTAAACGGAAAATCTCCAAAACCAGAAGAGATAAAAGAAGGACTCATATCAATGCAGTAGCAAAGAATATCGCTACTTGTCCAACAACAGGACAACCTCACCTTTTTCACCATGCGCATTGGCATGAGGGAAAATTATACTACAAAGGAAGAGTTGTAGCTGAAAAAGAAGTTGCGGCTTAATCCCGTAAACTTTTTATGAGGGTAGGCATAGATATTTCCGGCGGAGACTTCGCCCCTCTCGCAAACATAAGAGGAGCAATTCTTGCTAAAAAAACACTCAAAGAAAGTGTTACTATTGTCTTGATTGGAAATCAAGATGAGATCGCTATTGCCTTAGAATCTGAGAATACAGATCAGTTACAATTTGAAATTGTACACGCCCCCGATGTCATAACAATGCATGATCACCCAGCCCGAGCTTTTACTCAAAAACCACAAAGTTCTATTTCTGTAGGTTTTGAAATGTTAGCCAAGGGTAAAATAAACGCTTTTGCAAGTACTGGAAATACCGGCGCAATGTTAGTGGGTTCTATCTATAAAATAAAAAATATTCCGGGGATTATTCGCCCATGTATCACATCTACTTTACCTGCAATAAATGGAGCTAATACCATTCTTTTGGATGTTGGGTCTAATGCAGACTGTAGAGCAGATGTTTTATATCAATTCGCTGTTTTAGGTTCTTTATATAGCAAACATGTTCAGGGTGTCAAAAAGCCTCGTGTTGCATTATTAAATATCGGAGAAGAAGAGACCAAGGGAAATTTAGTAACGCAAGCCACTTATAAACTAATGGAGGAATCCGAAGAGATTTTCTTTATCGGAAATATTGAAGGTAGAGATATTTTTCAGGGTCTTGCAGATGTAATTGTTTGTGATGGATTTACCGGAAACATTGTATTAAAAGAAGCTGAAGGCATTTATACTTTGTTAAAACAAAGGGGCATACAAGATGAATATTTCGAGCGCTTTAATTATGAAAATTATGGCGGAACTCCTATCTTAGGGGTTAAAGGAAATGTAATTATTGGACATGGTATTTCTAATGATATTGCTGTGAAAAATATGCTTTTACTTGCTTTTGATGTTGCGAAATCGAATCTTTCAAGAAAAATAAATCGAGCATTTAATTAATTTATGAAGAAAATATCAGCCGCAATAACAGGTGTTCATGGTTTTGTTCCAAAGGACATATTGAGTAATGAAGATTTATCTAAAATTGTAGATACTTCTGATGAATGGATATTGTCTAGAACCGGAATCAAGGAACGACGCATTATGAAGGACGGAGCTTCGTCTGATATGGCGATGGAAGCGGTAAACGCACTTTTACGCAAAAAAAAAATTGACCCCCTAGAAATAGAATTGGTTATAGTGGGAACTGTTACTCCTGACCATCCTTTTCCAAGTACAGCGAATATACTTTGTGATAAAACTGGAATGAAGAATGCTTGGGGATTTGATTTAAATGCAGCATGCTCAGGGTTTTTATTCGCACTTTCTACAGGAGCGCAATTTATTGAGACCGGTAAATATAAAAAAGTGTTGGTTGTAGGAGTTGATAAAATGACATCAATTGTTGATTATCAAGACCGCACAACCTGTGTGATTTTTGGCGATGGAGCCGGTGTAGTGCTTTTAGAACCAAATGAAGAAGGTTTAGGAATTCAAGATTTTATACTTAGAAGTGATGGTTCTGGCCGTGAGTTTTTAGTACAGCCAGCGGGCGGTTCTGCTATGCCACCTTCTCATGAAACTATTGATCAACGCATGCATTATGTAAAGCAAGAAGGTAAGCAAGTTTATAAATTTGCTGTTACTAATATGGCTGAGGTTTCTGCTGAAATAATGGAAAAAAATAATTTAACAAGCGATGATGTTGCCTGGTTAGTTCCTCACCAAGCCAATCTTCGCATTATCGATGCTACTGCAAATCGCATGGGACTTCCTAGCGAAAAGGTGATGATCAATATTCAAAAATATGGAAATACGACCGCGGGTACTTTACCTTTGTGTTTGTGGGACTATGAGAGTCAACTTAAAAAAGGAGATAATATAATTCTTTCTGCTTTTGGCGGTGGCTTTACTTGGGGAGCTGTTTATATCAAATGGGCATATAATTCTTAATTTAGCAATAATTTTTTAATCAAATAAAAATGAATACAGACGAAATCAGAGAATTAATCAAGCTTGTGTCTAAAGCAGGCATTGGTAGAGTGGAAATTGAAAGAGACGGTTTCTACATAAATATTGAAGGCGGAATGACACACAATGGTGATCAACCCATCTATGTTCAGGCGCCACAAAATCAAGTAATGCAAACACCTGCAGCTGTTGCTCCTCAGGCAGCAATTCCAGCTCCTGTTGCTGCACCTGCAGCGGTAGAAGAATCTAATGCTGTAGTAATAAAATCTACTATGATCGGTACTTTTTATCGTTCATCAGGTCCTGACAAAGATTCTTTTGTTTCAGTAGGGTCCATGATTCAAAAAGGCGATAAAATTTGTATCATCGAAGCAATGAAATTGTTTAATGAAATTGAAGCTGAAATTTCTGGTAAAATTGTAAAAATATTGGTTGACGATGCTTCTCCTGTAGAATATGATCAACCCCTATTTCTTGTTGAGCCAGCATAATTTACCCCAAAACTTTTACAATGTTCAAAAAAATATTAATTGCCAATAGAGGTGAAATTGCCATGCGAATTATTCGCACCTGTAAAGAAATGGGAATTAAAACCGTTGCTGTTTATTCAACAGCAGATAAAGATAGTTTGCCCGTTAGATTTGCAGATGAAGCGGTTTGCATTGGACCTCCAGTTTCTTCTAAATCATATCTTTCAATACCCAATATTATTGCTGCGGCTGAAATCACAAATGCAGATGCAATTCATCCAGGATATGGTTTTCTTTCTGAAAATGAAAAATTTTCAAAGGTTTGTCAAGAGCACGGAATTAAATTTATTGGCGCCCTGCCGGAACAAATTGCCGGAATGGGAGATAAAGCAACAGCAAAAGCAACAATGATTAGTGCAGGTGTTCCATGTATTCCAGGGTCTGTTGGCTTGCTAAAGGATGTTAAGGATGCTATTGCAAATGCAAAAATTGTAAAATACCCAGTAATTCTAAAAGCTACAGCCGGAGGAGGTGGAAAAGGAATGCGTATCGTTTGGAAAGAGGAGGATATTCAAGATGCTTGGGACTCTGCGCGACAAGAAGCAAAAGCCGCCTTCGGAAATGATGGAATTTACATGGAAAAATATATTGAGGAGCCAAGACATATCGAAATTCAAATTGCTGGAGACCAATATGGAAATGCTTGTCATTTATCAGAAAGAGATTGTTCCATTCAAAGACGCCATCAAAAACTAGTGGAAGAAACTCCTTCACCATTTATGACGCCCGAATTGCGTGAAAAAATGGGAGAAGCTGCGATCAGAGCGGCCAAAGCGGTTAAGTACGAAGGTGTTGGAACTGTTGAGTTTTTAGTAGATAAAAACAGAGATTTTTATTTCATGGAAATGAACACCCGTATTCAGGTTGAGCATACTATTACTGAAGAGGTAATTAATTATGATTTAGTAAAAGAGCAAATTAAACTAGCTGCAGGTGAAAAAATTTCCGGTAAAAATCATTTTCCTTTACTACACGCTATTCAGTGTCGCATCAATGCGGAAGATCCTTACAATGATTTTAGACCAAGCCCCGGAAAGATTACACAATACCATTCTCCAGGTGGACATGGAGTAAGAATTGATACGCATGTTTATGCTGGTTATACTATTCCATCGAATTATGATTCTATGATTTCAAAATTAATTGTCGTTGCACAAACTCGTGAGGAAGCAATTTTAAAAATGAAACGCGCACTTGATGAATACATAATTGAGGGCGTGAAAACTACCATCCCTTTCCATCAAAAATTGATGATGGATAAAGATTTTAGATCTGGTAATTTTACTACAAAATTCATGGAAACATTCGAAATGTAATTTAAACAGTAGGTTTGTTCATTTAGCCGGAGTTTTTCCGGCTTTTTTTTTATCTTCAACTTTGTAAATTAGGCAACTATGCCCTTTTTTTTCGTCTATAATTTATTAAATTTAACTTAATATTTGGCGTAAAGAATTTTTTATACAAGTGTAAATGAAGAAACTTTTACTTTTATTTATTATTTTTTTAGCGAGCCTTAGTCAGCTTTCTGCCCAGTTTTGCCTTGCCCCGTCTTCTACTTTGGCAATTGTGCCAAATGGAACCATTCAATATACGCCTTATTATTCTTCAGGTGCTAGGGTTTTCTCTTTTACAGGAACGGCAGGCTGCGTTTATACTTTTTCTACTTGTGGACAAAGTACGGTTGATACCTATCTTCGTTTACACAATTCCGCATTAACCTTAATAGCAGCCGCAGATGATCAATGCGGACCTTTTCAGTCTAATATGGTTTGGACCTGTCCGGCAACCGGCACCTATTACATGCACCTTTCGAGATGGACATGTTTTGGCTTGACTTCCTCCACTCGAATGAGTTATACCGTGTCTTGCCCAACACCTTGCACGCAAACTAGCGTTACATTAAATATGTTTGATTCGTGGGGAGACGGATGGAATGGAGCCACATACACCTTGACCAATTCTGCCGGGGCAGCTGTTGCATCGGGTACTTTACCTACAGGTAGTTTCGGTACGGCCGTACTTTGTTTAGCTCCAGGTTGTTATTATATGAATGTAACAGGGGGAACTTATCCTTGGGAATGTTCATGGAATTTATCTGTAGCCGGCGGAACGGTTGCAAATGGCGGCGCTCCCGCCACAAATATTGTCGTCCCTGTGGGTGTTTCATCTTGCACGGTCCCCAATCCCCCCACCTCTATAAGCGCAACAGCTCAAACAATTTGTTTAGGGGGTTCTACTACATTAACGGCAAATGGTGCCGTTGGAACAGTTTATTGGTTCGCTGGAGGCTGTAATACAACAGGTCAAATTGGAACTGGTAATACCATTACCGTTAGTCCAACGGTTACTACTACCTATTATGCAAGAAATTTTCAAAATGGTAATTTTAGCAACACTTGTGTTTCTTACACGGTTATAGTTAATAATGCTACTACCCCTACCTTTAATGCTTTACCAAATATTTGCAGTGGTACCACAGCTCCGGTCTTACCTTCCTCTTCTGTGAATTCAATTAATGGAACATGGAATCCCGCCAATATTTCTACCGTTGCGGCGGGAACTTCTAATTATGTATTCACACCAAACGCAGGACAGTGTGCTGTAGCAGCAACAGTTGCGGTTACCGTTAATCCAAGTCCAACAATGGCTGTAACGCCGACACCCGCTGGCTGCGCAACAGTCTCCAACGGAGCTCTTAATGTTACTGCAACAGGTGGTTTGGCAGCTTATAATGTTAGTTGGACGGGAACAAGTTCAGGAAATCCGGCAGGAACAGAAATAGCTGCAAGTGGAGGGTCTTATGCGATTAGCAACCTTTCCGCAGGCACTTATAATGTTACTCTTGCTGGGTCAAATTCATGTCAAGCAACTGCAAGCGCAACGATAAGTTCTTTGCCTGCAATTACAACAACAGCCATACCTACCGCCGTAACTTGTAACGGATTAAGCAATGGCTCTATTTTGCTTAGTGCTGCAAATGGTACAGCACCATATAATGTTAGTTGGACAGGGCCAAGTTCAGGAAATCCAAGCGGAACAGAAATTGCTTCTGCAGGAGCCTCCTATTCAATACCTGCTCTTGTAGCAGGGGTTTATTCCATTACCGTAACAGATGCAGTTGGTTGTACAAGCACAATATCTGCAACCGTTTCTCAACCTACAGCCTTATCCCCAAGTACCTCTCAAGTTAATGTTTTATGTTTTGGAAATAGTTCTGCAAGTATTAACCTTACCCCAACAGGTGGAACAGCACCTTACACTTATTTGTGGAGTAATACTGCTACTACTGAAGATTTAGCCAATCTCGCATCTGGAACTTATACCGTTACTACAACTGATGCCAATGGTTGTACAAGTTCCAATTCAGTAACCATTACACAACCAACAGCGGCATTAAGTTTATTGGAAACCCATACGAATGTGCTGTGTTTTGGTAATACAACGGGAGGGATTGATTTAATTCCAGCAGGCGGTACAGCGCCTTATACTTATTTATGGAGCAATACTGCTACTACGGAAGACATCGCTAATATCGCATCTGGAATTTATACTGTTACGACTACTGATGCTAATGGATGCACCGCAACTTTGAGTGTAACTATTACACAACCAGTTGCCGGAATGAACTTAACAGAAACGCATTCAAATGTTTTGTGTTTTGGAGCTTCAACGGCCTCAATAGATCAGACAGTTACCGGTGGAACAGGCCCTTATACTTATTTGTGGAG
>CANLAQ010000003.1 GCA_947488235.1 Flavobacteriales bacterium
GCTGTTTCCTTATTCCTCAATATTTCAATGAACTCTTTGTTGTAATCATTAACTTATTCCTAAATTAACAACTCATTAAATCCGCATTAAGTTATGACGCGTTCGTCAATTGCGGGGTGCAAAGATACATACTCTTTTTGTTTTAGCAAGCATTTTGGAAAAAAATGTGAGATATTTTTAATTATTTTATTTACCTAATCTAAACGCGCTCAATATGAGCTACATAGAACCAAGATAAAAGTTGTGAAAAATTAATTATTGAATAGTATCTTACCTTTCAATGAAATTTTGATTTTGGATGTCAACGAAACTTTGAGCTTTTAATTCAGATACCTCTTGGTAACTGCTAAAAGGAATCGAAACAATTTCCTTGTTTCCAACTGCCTGCCCCTCTTCTGAAATATGTATATACTTAACATCTGAAGAAAAACTCATGTCTTGTCCTAAAAAAACCAGGACCGCTGCAAATTTTATTGCTATCTCTTTGTCAGCAACCAATTGGTCTGTTCCAAGAATAGGATAACGAGAAAGAATGATACCAATTCTATCTTTTAGTATTGTGAGCTCAGATTTATTCCAAGATTTTAAAAAAGGAAAATAGCGTACTAAATCAAAAATGTCATTCGCATTTAATACAATTCTATCTATTTTATTATTTCTCTTTTTCGCAATTGAAAACCAAAAGCGGATTGCGAACACTAATAATACGGTAGTAAGAACTCCTGCTATTTTAGCAATACTGATATTGCCCAACATAACGCTAACAGGTACGGTGATTAAACACAAAAAAATTACCGCCAACCAAAAAGGAAAGCGGTAACTATAATTGGTTTGATTGGTTGGAAGCTGATCTACTGACATTAATGGGCAACCCATTTATCGTTTAACATCTCTCCCTTAATAACGACTGTTTTAGTTCTTGCATAATCTTCAGCAGCAACTAACATTTGTTCTCTTGTATCTCTTCTTATTAATATTGAACCAGAGCCTTGTGATTTTATCTCAATATAGAATCCATTTTTAAGTCGAGCTGGTTTTGTTGGTGGTCTTCCCATTTTAGTATTTTCAGTTTAATAATATTCTAAAGATAGTTACCTTTTTGGGATAATGGAGCTGTTTTGTGAAATTTTGTGAAAAGAAATAATAAACAATACTAGCTAAATAATAGTTTGAGCATGAAATATTAGATATTTTTGCGCATGATTAATTTAGAAAAACTAGGGTATTTCCTTCCTCAAGGGTATCTTTTTCAGAATACAAGTTTACAAATCAATAGAGGAGATAAGGTTGGCTTAGTTGGAAAAAACGGTGCGGGAAAATCAACATTGCTTCGGATATTGTCAGGAAGAATAAAGCCTTCAGAAGGAAATGTACATCTACCAAAAGGAACAGTAATTGGATTTTTAACACAAGATATTGTAATCGATTCTACTCAAAGTGTCTTTGAATACCTTAATTGTTCAAATGAACGCATCGACTTTATTCGAACACGATTAGAGACAATAAACGATGAATTAACCACAAGAACGGATTATGAAAGTCAGGATTACGCTGATTTACTAGATGAATTATCAGAGAAAAATCATGAATTTCAAGTAATTGAAGGATTTCAATGGGAAGAGAAAATAATGACCACGCTTCTTGGATTGGGATTTAAAAATGAAGAACTTCATCAAAGTCTCAATACTTTTTCTGGAGGATGGAAAATGAGAGCTGAATTGGCTAAAATTTTAGTCAATCAACCTGATATTTTATTATTAGATGAACCTACCAACCATTTGGATATTCTTTCTATTGGATGGTTAGAAAGTTATCTTCAAAAATTTGATGGTGTAGTTGTCATTATTTCCCACGATAGATTTTTCCTAGACAATGTCACGCAAAGGACGCTAGAGATTAGTATGCAAAAGGTATTTGATTTTCCTTATGGTTATACTAAATACAAAACGCTCAGAGAAGAGGAAATGGGTCGCTTAGAGCAAGCAAAAAAACAACAGGAAAAAGAAATTAAGCATACTGAAGAACTCATTAATAAATTTAGAGCCAAGCAATCTAAAGCTGCATTTGCTCAATCTTTGATTAAAAAACTAGAGAAGACAGAACGCATAGAAATTGAAAAGGAAGATTATAGTGGTATTCGCATTTCATTTCCACTAAGTGTTCAGCCTGGTAAATGGGTACTTGAAATGTCGGACCTCGGCAAATCTTACGGTCCAAAAGTTTTATTTAAAAACATAAACATCACCGTTGGAAGAGGAGAGAAAATTGCTTTGCTCGGTCCAAATGGCGTTGGTAAATCCACCTTGCTTAAAGCAATGATGCGCTCTATTGATTTCGAAGGAACGGTCAGTAATGGTCACAATGTTAATCTTGCCTACTTTGCTCAAGATCAAGCAGAAAAATTAGATCCGACTTTAACCATTTATGAAACTGTTGACAATACCGCCAAAGGCGAACTTCGGAAAAATTTAAGGACCATATTAGGAGCCTTTTTATTCTCTGGCGAAATTGTAGATAAAAAAGTAGGTGTCTTATCGGGTGGTGAACGAACGCGCTTAGCTTTATGTCAATTGTTATTGAGTCCCTCAAATTTTATTATTCTAGATGAGCCTACCAACCATTTAGACATGCAGAGCAAGGAGATTCTTAAGTCTGCACTTTTAAATTATGAAGGCACTTTCTTGGTCGTATCACATGATAGAGAATTTCTAGCTGGATTAACCAATAGAATTTGGGATATAGAGAACCAAGGTTTGAAAATACATCATTTTACCTTAAATGAATATTTACAATATAAAAATGATACTAAGAATGATTTTCCTGCTGGTAATAATTTAAAATCAGAAATAAAACCCAAACCAATTCTTTCAAAAGAGGAAGAAAAACCTAAGAAAACAGTTCACCCCAATCTTGAAAAAGAAATTAAACAGATTGAAAAAAAAATAACCCAAGCAGAGGAAGAGCTAGCCTCTTTAAACGAATTATTAGGTAAATTCAATTACGGCGATACCGAATTTCAACCTGCCTTAGATGCCTATACTTCAAAAAAAGAAATGCTGACGGTTTTAGAACAAGAATGGGAAGGATTGATGATTCAAATAGAAGCTTAAATAATTTACTGTAATTAAGAATTAGTCTGGTTTTATATTTTTTAAAATAGCTTGGATAGAATTTTTTTGATTTTTGCTTGTTTAGCTTTTCTAACTATTCTTAAATTTACCACATGAAATATCTTTTTTTCTCTCTGATTTGTTTTGTGCTTTTAAGCTCTTCGTGTGTGAAAAACAATCAAAATCCAGTGCCTAGTATTCCATTCGATATTACTATTGATGTTAATTTACCCAGCTACAATCAATTACAAGGGGTTGGCGGTTGGACTTATGTTAATGGAGGTTCAAGAGGGATAATTGTTTATCGGAGGTCATTGACTGAGTTTGTTGCTTTTGATAGACATTCACCTGCTGATGCTGCTGGAACTTGTTTTTTACCACTATTTCCGGATACTAATAATTTTTTACAACTGAAAGACACCTGCAACAGTGCCACTTTTTCTCTTTACGATGGTTCAGCAATTACTGGAAGTCAATTTGGACTTAGGCAATATGCAACGCAATTCGATGGAAGTAATTTATTAAGAATATACAATTAATATGGATGAAATAACTGTAACCATAATTGACCGTGAAGGCAATAATCATGAATTGATTGGACCAACTGATATGAACATGAACATCATGGAGTTGTGTAAAGCCTATGAATTACCCGTTTTAGGTGAATGTGGAGGAATGGCCATGTGTGCTACTTGTCAATGTTACTTAGAATCTGAAACGATTTTACCTGAGCAAAGCGATGCAGAATTAGATATGTTAGATCAAGCCTTCTTTGTAAAGCAAAATAGCCGCTTAGGATGTCAAATTCACCTAGATGAATCTATCAATAACATTGTATTGAGATTAGCTCCTGAAGCTTAGTTTTATTTCTTATTATCCTCTTGGGATAATGCAAACAGGAATTGCTTTCATTTTGTGCTGATTGATGCGATTAAAGTCACGATAAATAACTAATACTTCTCGTTCACGAATACTCAGAGAGGATTCATCTCCTTTGAAATCCATTGCCCACTCAAGCTCAGGATAAGTAGCGCCAATTTGATCCTCATCGTTTCGATCATCTCCCCATAAACCATCTGTTGGTTTCGCTTCAATAATGGATTGACTTACCCCTAAAACTCTTCCAATCTCCCATACTTCTGATTTTTTTAGATCCGCTATTGGACTTAAATCAACCCCACCATCACCATACTTAGTAAAAAATCCTATTCCAAAATCCTCTACTTTGTTTCCTGTTCCCACGACCAAACAATTATTTGCTTGAGCAACAGAATACAAACTGGTCATGCGTAAGCGAGCTCTTGAGTTGGCCATTCCTAACTTATTATCACGAACTTCTGAAGGCAATGCATTCTCAAATTCAGAGAAAACATGAGACAAATTTATCTCCAATGCAGTAATATTAGAAAATTTGTTTTTTAAATATTGAATATGCTCCTCTGCTCTTAGGTACTCAGTTTCTGCTTGCCTAATGGGTAAATTTAAAGCAATGACTTTTAGTCCTGTTCGAGCGCATAGCGTTGATGTGACGGCCGAATCAATTCCTCCTGAAATCCCAATCACGAAGCCATCAGAACCAGCCTGATTAGCATAGCTTTTTAGCCAATCAACAATATAATCAATGGTATTATCCAAAAGAAAGTCTTTTTAAAATAGAATAGCGATTTTCAAAATCAATTGATTTTGTCTTGCCTTAGTATAAAAATAATTATCAGCCCCACTATAAAGGGTATAATTATCTTTACTAAATCGATAATGCATTGGAGTTAAACCATAAAAGAATCCTAATTCAGAAACCAAACTAGTGGAGCCAATAAAGTTCCATTCTGCCCCAGCAGAAAATCCAATAGATCCTTTATAAAAAAAGGTTTCTCCAACAGACTTCATATTGGTGTTTTCCTTTACCGCCGTTGGAGCGGATAAATCTACACCGGTATCGTTAATTTTTTGTGAAACTAAAAAACTATTTCGAAGACCAAATTTTCCAAAATATTTCCAATCTCCAATCGGATCAGTTCTGAAAAGTAACATTAATGGAATGCTTACATAAACAGGATTGTATTGACGAGAACTCAGTCTATAAATAGTTCCACCCGCCTCATCTTTTTGCAAAATGGCATTGTCTGTATATCTATAATAAACACTATCAGCTCCTACTTTATATCCGAACTTTTGAAAATCGAATTCTAATCCAGTTGCTAATCCAAGGTTAGATGAATTTTTAAAGGAGGTATGTAGGCATATTCCAACAGATAAATCTGTCCCTACTCCATCTTTCAACATTTTATTGTCACCCATTTGGTTGAGATTCAATCCGAAGTTACCGGTCATCCCTGCCTGTAGTTTCTTAGTGCTTCCTTCCTGTGCAACAAGTATTTGCGAAGAAAAAAGAAAAAGATTTAAGATTGAAAATAGATAAATTTTGCTTGCTTTATTCATGAGCTTATGATTATCATTAAATTTGAACAAAATTAATAAAAATTCAATGAGAATTACCACAGTTTTTCTTCTATCGATTTTCGCATCTATTATTCTTTCCTGCAAGGACAATAAATATGACATTAACACAGCCTCAATTGAATTGCCTTTAACCTTTATTAATATGGATTCCATGCTATTTCATGCGAATCAAACTGATTACCTTGCTATTAGGGAGGTTCAAATGAAACAAAATAGTGATTTATTTTCCTATAATCTTTCTTATTGTCTAGGGATAAAATTGTATCCAGATACTACTTATCAAATAGGTTTATCCAATTTTTATCGCGACAAATACATTCAGAACTTGGAGAAAACCATTGCAACAAATTTCAATAAATCAAATCGACAAGAGAAAGAAATCCAAGATGCCTTTAAAAGAATGAAGTTTCACTTTCCTAATCAAGACCTACCCGTAAAAATCGCTTATGTGAATTCTTTATTCTCAGCGAGTGTTAATTGTGGCGAAGATTATATTGCAATTGGCTTAGAACGGTATCTTGGAAAAGATAAAAAAGTAATTAAACAACTGCCTACACAAGAATTTTATCTTTGGATTAAGGAAGGAATGGACCGCAAATATTTATCTAGAGATGTAGTTCTCGCTTGGCTAATGTCGCATTACATTGAAGAAACAAGTGAAAATTATTCTAGCGAAATGATACGATGGGGTAAATTAATTTTCATCACCCATGCCTGTTTGCCAGCATTGGAGGATGATATACTTTTAAGGTATTCCAAGAAAGATTTAGAATGGGCTAGAAATAGTGAAGCTTCCTTTTGGAAATATCTAGTGAAGGAGGAAATGCTGTTTAAGACAGATGAGGAATCTAAACTTAACCTATTACACGAAGGTCCGTTTACGATTGGCTTACCTGATAAAAGCCCAGACAGAATGGGTGTTTATTTAGGGTATTCCATGGTGCGTCAATACATGAATAACAATGATATCAGTTTAAAACAATTAATTAACCTACCTTACAATTCGATTTTGCAAGGTTATGAAGCAGAATAAAAAATTATGAACGAAGAGATAACAAAAAATTCAGAGATAAAAATTAATGTCGGATTAAACGCCAATAATTTACCCCTCCAAATTCATTGGTTGGCAGAAGACAGCAATAAAGAGACGCAAGAAGCAAGTTCATTTCTCCTTTCTATTTGGGATAAAAAAGAGAAGAATACTTTAAAAATTGATCTTTGGACGAACGAGATGACGGTTGAAGAGATGAAACAATTTATGCATCAAACACTTTTAACCATGGCGGATAGTTTTGAAAAATCTACCGGGGAACATTTAATGGCCGAAGATTTACGCGATTATTGTTTTCATTTTGCAGATAAAATGAATATACTTCCAACAGAATGAAAATAGTTTTAGAGAAATTATCGAGTACTCTTTTAGAAGAGGTCAACTATACACTCAGTAATGGAAGTGAAACGATTTTATTAAATGATCTTATTGGTAAAACAATTAGTTTGAATTTTACTGGAATCATTTTTTGCAGTAAATGTCAAGTAATTACCAAACAATCTTTTGGGCAAGGATTTTGTTTTTCATGTTTCAATACCGCTCCAGAAGCAAGTCCTTGTATCATACATCCAGAACTTTGTCAAGCCCATTTAGGTATTGGAAGAGATCTAGAATATGAAGAAAGACATCACAATCAAACACATTATGTTTATCTCGCAGCTACGGACCGTGTGAAAGTTGGAATCACTAGAACTACACAAATACCAACGAGATGGATAGATCAAGGGGCAAATGCTGCACTAATTATTGCTGAAACCCCTAATAGATATACTGCTGGAGTAATTGAAGTAGCCTTAAAGGATTTTTTTGTTGACAAAACCAACTGGCAAAGTATGCTGAAAAATATTGGCGATGAAAGTATTGATCTAGTTGAAGAGAAATGGACGGCACACGAACAACTTCCATCTGATTTAGCTCAGTACTTTACAGAAGATGAAGAGATTTTATCCTTAAAATACCCAGTCAAAAATTATCCCGAACAGGTTCAATCCATGACTTTTGATAAAACAGCTGAGATTAGTGGTGAGTTAACTGGAATTCGAGGTCAGTATCTTTATTTAAACGGCAACCAAGTACTCAATATTAGAAGACATACCGGTTACGAAATTGAATTTAATTACTAAATCATGTCCGAAAATAAAGGAATTCCTCAAAAAATAATTGGATTAATGGATATATTTTATCCACTATTCAAACGGTTTTTTGATCCTACAACTTACTATTATGCTGTTTGCGGAGTAAGCAATATGGTTTTAAGTTGGATTTTATTTTTTGTTTTCAATAACCTCATCTTTCAAAAAAAAATATGGAATCTTCCATTTTATAAGATGCAATTAAGTTCCTACACAATTTCTGCCACGATCTGCTTTGTAATTTCGTTTATCATTGGTTTTTCCTTACTGAAATTTGTTGTGTTTACCGCTAGCGAAATTAAAGGAAAGACGCAGTTGTTTAGATATTCACAAAGTGCCCTTATCTCTTTCGTTTGCAGTTGGTCCTTACTGAAATTATTTATTGTGTATTTTGGATTTTACCAAACAATATCAAATATATTAGCTTCGATTATTGTGGTTGTTATCAGTTACTTAATACAACGGAATTATACCTTTAAATAGCAACTAAACTTCGATAAATGCTATCGAATTGATCCCCAACTGATGCATAACTAAATTTTTCTAGAGCATAGTTTTGCAATTCTTTGGGAGGAAATACTATTTCTTTATTAATAATAGTCAGCATTGCTTCCGCTAAACCATTCTTATCTCCTACTGGAATAAAAATACCATTAGTAGTATTTACATATTCAGGAATACCATTGACTGGAGTTGAGATTACAGGAATGCCGGACATAAACGCCTCAGGAATAACACAGGGGAAATTTTCAAAATTACTAAACAGCACTAAAGCCGAACAATTCCTAATGAAGTCTGCTATTTCTTGAGTGCTCATCGTTGGGTAAAAAAACACCTTTGAGTTCAGCAATCCCAATTCTCTGGCCAATTCATGCGGGATTTTAACATCGCCATCACTAATGATATGAAAAGTGAAATTTATTTTTTTTAAGGCCAAAATATGCACTGCATGAAGCATTCCAATAATATTTTTAGCCGGCTCAAATGCAGTAGAAATATGCACCAATTTATTGGATTCTACTGATGAAGTTAAAGGATGAAAAATTGCCTCATTGACCACATTCGGTACAATGGTGCAATTGACTTGTGCATTATATTCCAATAAGCGATTTGCCAAATCTTGAGATACGGGCATAATATGATCTGCTGACAACAAAACCCTTTTACAACTCTTTAGAATTAAGGAGGAATAAGCATTTACTCCAGGATGAAATCCACTTGAATGTTCCGAAATAACCAATGGAATGGACCATTTTCTCTTTAAATAAAGGCACCAAATTCCTAATGGATATATTACATTCAAATGAATTATGTTGGGTTTTCCATATTTTTTTAGAACCAAGTCACAAGCTAAACGAAAAGCCTTTTTTGAATTCCGAATCGATTGTAACTTAACCAATATGGAATTAGCATTGATATTTTTAGGGAAATAGACAATGATTTCTGTGAGATTTCCTTTGGTCCTTTCTGTGATTTCAATGTTATGAATGGAAGGGTCTGGAAAAATAGCCAGTACGATTACTTTATTTTTAAGAGCACTAGCTTCCGCATGTTTTTGTACAAAATTACCCAAGGTAGGATTCGTCCTGTTGGGATACCAGGAGGAAACAAACAAGGAAGTCAAGAGTTCTTTAGACATCTTAAACTAAAATACGATCGTAGATGACTTTTATTTGTTCTATTGCAAAATCAACCTCTTGGAGCGTTGTATAACGAGAAAATGAAAAGCGAACATTCGGCTTAGTCATATCTGCATCAATCCCTTCCAGAACATGTGAGCCTTTGGCTGCTCCGGATGTACAAGCACTTCCCCCACTTACTGCAACTCCCTTCAAATCAAGGGTAAAAAGTAACATAGCAGATTTATCTGTTTTTGGAAAACAAACATTTAAAACAGTATACAATGATTTGTCTTCTTCAATTTCGCCATGAAAGGAAATGTCAGGAAAAATTTCTCTAAGTTCATTAATCATGTGGGTTTTTATCCCCTGAACATGTTTTTGATGCGCTTCGATGTCATGATTCGCTAAATCTAAGGCTGTCACCAAGCCAACGATTCCGGCTAGATTTTCAGTCCCTCCTCGCATGCCTCTTTCTTGTGATCCACCATGAATAAAAGGTGCGATTTTAGTGTTTTTATTTACATATAAAAATCCTATTCCTTTTGGACCATGAAATTTATGCGCTGCACAAGTAATAAAATCAATATCTAATGCCGCCATATCAAATGGATAATGTCCCATGGTTTGAACAGTATCTGAATGGAGATAAGCACCAAATTCGCGACACAACAAACTTACTTCCTTTAATGGCGTAAGGGTAGAAATCTCATTATTAGCATGCATTAAGGTGACCAATGTTTTGATGTCCTTAGATAAAAGGGTGCGCAATTCGTCTAAATTGATATTCCCTTTTTTATCTAATGTTAGATTAATTATTTCAATTGAATTTTTATGACCAATTGCCTCTACTGTATGACCCACTGCATGATGTTCGATAGCAGAAGTAATAATTCTCTTAACTCCTAAATCCTCCACTGCAGCTTGTATTGCCATATTATCAGCTTCTGTACCTCCAGAGGTGAAAATTAGCTCTGATGATTGACAATTGATGTGTTTTGCAATTGATCTTCTTGCGGTTTCTAAAACTGCTTTGGCTTGACGACCATAATAATGAGTTGATGAAGGATTTCCAAAATTATCTTTCAAGGTGGAAACCATGGCTTCTATAACTTCAGGTGCGACAGGAGTAGTGGCAGCATTATCTAAATAAACGCGCATAAAAATTCTTTTTGCGAAGATACAAATTTGAAGTAAAGAAATCGAATTACACTAAAGTCTTATTTAGCATTGCTGGAGCAAGTAAATTTGGTAGTTGCAATAGAAGTTTTAGCAATTGCTGAAAAACCACCTATTACATCAATGATCGAATTATACCCTCTTGATTTTAAAATAGATGCAGCGATTACACTTCTATATCCTCCTGCACAATGTAGAACAAAAGGGTCATTTTTAGGAAATTCTCCCATGAGTTCATTTATAAAATCCAACGGAATACTTTTCGCTCCCTCCATATGTTCCGCTTCAAATTCACCAGGTTTTCTAACATCAATTACCAAGGTTTTAGCATCGATTGTTTTTTCTAATGTTTCCGCTGTAATACGAGAAATAGTATCTACTTCCTTATTTTCTGCAAGCCAGGCATTAAAACCACCTTTCAAAAAACCAATAGTTTTATCATAACCAACTCTTGAAAGTCGTTTAACAGATTCTTCTTCTTGTCCTTCCTCGGTAATTAATATTATTTTTTGTTCAATGTTGGTTATTAAGGCTCCTACCCAAGGTGCAAATTGTCCGTCTAAACCGATTGAAATGCTATTCGGAATAAATCCGGCGGTGAAAATTCCTGATGGACGCGTATCGAGCATTAAAACATCTTCTTCATTTGCTAAAACTTCAAATTCTCTAACAGATAAAGGAGTTAGACCTCTTTTCATTACCTCAGTAATGGATTCATATCCTTGTTTATTCATAGCGACATTCATTCCGAAATATCCAGGAGGAGGCAATAAACCATCGATTACTTCATTTACAAATTCAACTTTATCCATATCTGCACGCAAAGCATAATTCATTGCTTTTTGTTCACCGATAGTACTTACAGTTTCTTTGGACATATTTTTACCACAGGCACTACCCGCTCCATGCGCAGGATAGACCGTTACAGCATCAGGAAGTGTCATAATTTTAGACCGCAGAGAATCATAAAGTAATCCTGCCAATTCTTCCTGCGTCATGGATGCTGCTTTTTGAGCAAGGTCTGGTCGACCAACATCACCGATAAACAAAGTATCACCTGAAAATAAAGCTTCTGGATTTCCTTCTTTGTTGTACAACAAGAAACAAGTGCTTTCCATGGTATGACCAGGAGTATGAAGCACTTCAATTTTTAAGGCTCCGAAGTGCAAGAACTCACCATCTTTAGCGCTATGAAAATCAAAACTTGGACTTGCATTTGGACCATAAACAATTGTTGCTCCGGTTGCTTTAGCTAAATCAACATGTCCACTCACAAAATCAGCATGAAAATGAGTTTCTAAAATATATTTTATTTGAACCCCATCTCTTTTTGCGCGCTCTAAATAAGGTTCAATTTCTCTTAATGGATCAATAATAACCGCTTCATTATCGGAAACTAAATAGTAAGCACCTTGAGCTAAACATCCTGTATAAATTTGTTCGATTTTCATGATCTGAGTTTTATATTACAAAGTTAAAAAATTAGTGGGGTTTTATCAAAAAGGCAGCTAAAACAATATAAATTGCAATCAATAATACGAAATAACCAAAATACTTTTTCAGTTTAGAGCCATTGATTTTGGCACCTAAAAGAAGTCCAATAAAAATGCCAAGAACTGAAGCAGCTGAAACATAAAGTAAAAGTCTCCAGTCTATTTGAGCATGTTGTTGAAAAGTACCTAAAAATCCAACGGAAGCATTCATTGCGATAATCAATAAAGAGGTTCCCACTGCTTTTTTCATAGGCAAACGCATGAGATTAATCAGAACAGGAATGATGACAAATCCTCCACCCGCGCCGATCAATCCAGCCAACAAACCAACTAGGAGCCCTTGAAGAATTAATTTAACTGCAAAAGAAAAGCTATTCGAATTTTTAGATATCGGAATCTCCTTTGGAGAATCACTTTTTATCATCTTAAAAGCAGCAATAAACATTACGATTGAAAATAAGACCAAGAGATAAATATCTTTTGAAAATGAAAATCCATCCAATGAAAATAATTCATCGGGCAAGAGCGGCATGATATAATTTCTGGTTAAATAAATACTAATGATGGAAGGTATCCCAAAAAGAAAAGCGGCACGATAATCAATATTTCTATGATAAGCAGCTTTTCCAGCACCTACTGCCGAAGTAATTCCAACAATAAATAAGGAATATAGAATGGCCAATTCTGTTGGAACATGAAATATATACACAAGTATAGGCAGCGTTAAAATAGAGCCTCCACTACCAATCAAGCCCAAGGTTAAACCAATAAAAAGCGCTGCAATGATGCCCAGAACAAATTCCATTGAAAATATTTTCAACAAAGGTGACTATAATTTGAAGATTAAGTGTAAGGTAAGTTACACAGATGAGAGCAATCAAAATTCAAGAGATTTAAGCTATTTCATGGGAGCAGCTCATTTCGACTACGCTCAATGAGCGATAAGTGGATCGAGCGGAGTCGAGAGACACTTTCAAAGAGTTTTGGACTATTTCATGGGATTGGTTGAATAATGTTGTACTTTCGCACTTTAAATACAGTTCTTTCGATTAAAAAGTTGTCCCAGGAATTGTAGATCACTTAAACAATTCGAATGAATTTTGAACAACTTGGGGTCATTCCCACGATTTTAACCGCAATCGAAAAACAAGGTTACACGCAAGCAACTCCTATCCAAGAAAAATCTATACCTATTGTCTTAAATCGCAGCGACCTAATTGGTTGTGCGCAAACAGGAACAGGTAAAACAGCTGCTTTTTCGATTCCGATTTTACAATTATTGTACGAAAGTCCTGAAAGAAAAAAACACGGAAAAATTCGCTCCTTGATTGTTACACCAACGAGAGAATTAGCCATACAAATTGGAGAAAGTATTAAATTATACGGTCAAGGACTAAACATCCGTCATGCCGTAATTTTTGGTGGTGTATCACAACACAATCAAGTCAATCAATTAAAATCTCATGTAGATATTCTTATTGCTACACCTGGACGCTTATTAGACCTTATTCAACAAGGATTTGTGAAATTGAGCGATCTTGAGATCTTTGTTTTGGACGAGGCAGATAGAATGTTGGACATGGGTTTTATTCATGATATCAAAAAAATCATCAAATTACTTCCACAGAAAAGACAAAATTTATTTTTCTCTGCCACCATGCCGAAAGAAATTATTGGTCTAGCGAATACGATCCTAACGGATCCTAAAATGGTAGAGGTTACCCCAATTGCATCTACTTCAGACTTGGTAGAACAGCATCTTTATTACATTGAGGCAGATGAGAAGAAAAGTCTCTTGATCAAAATGGTGAAAGATCAGCCAACTGCAAGGGTTTTGGTATTCACCAGAACGAAACATGGAGCTGATAAAGTGGTGAAATTACTTCAAAAAGTACAGGTAAAAGCTGCTGCAATACATGGAAATAAATCTCAAAATGCAAGACAGAATGCATTGAGAGACTTTAAAGATCATTCGATTCAAGTATTGGTTGCAACAGACATTGCTGCACGCGGTATCGATATCGATGATTTGGAAATGGTATTGAATTATGAGGTTCCTAATATTCCTGAAACATATGTACATCGCATTGGAAGAACAGGAAGAGCAGGAGTTAAGGGTGTTGCAGTTTCTTTTTGTGATCAATCAGAAAGAGCTTACATTAAGTTAATTCAACGACTTACCAAAAAAGACCTCATCGTAAAAAAGTCTTAAGCTAAAACTTTTTGTGTTTGATTTTGTTTTAGTTTTTATGATTACAAAATCCTTTGACAAGTCAGATTTTCTAAATTTCGAGAAACGATATAATGCACTTTTTTTTAATTCCTTGTCAGGAATAAAGAATGTGTGTCTTATTGGTACAAGAGATAACGAAGGTCAGAGCAATCTTGCAATTTTCAATTCTCTTATTCATGTTGGATCAAATCCTCCGTTGCTGGGTTTTATGACCCGTCCAGACCTTGTTGATCGCCATACTTTGCAAAACATTTTAAGCACAAATGATTATACGATTAATCTTTTGGTAAAAGGTATGGAGGGTAAAGCACACCAAACCTCGGCGCGCTACCCAAAAAATATTTCGGAGTTTGATGCCTGTGGATTAACAGAAACCTATTTAGACAACTGTAAGGCACCGTTTGTTGGAGAATCTAGCGTGAAAATCGGAATGACATTCCGAGAAAAAATTGATATCGAAAGCAATGGAACACATCTAATCGTTGGGGAAATCACTACAATTCAACTTCCGGAATTTATTCTTAATGCGGATGGATTTGTTGACCTAGAAGCTATTGAAACCCTAGCTTCAAGTGGTGTTGATGCCTATTATTCTGTAAAACTACTTGCTAGATATCAGTATGCAAAAGCCAATCAGGAACTTAAAAAGATAAAAAATGATGACTAACTATTGTCATTATAGCGATTTGCCTTCTGTTGAAGCCTACAGAAAACCAGAAGTTCCTGCAACTATAACTGCAGTTGAAATAGATCACATTATCGAAATGGCTTGGGAAGGTCGAAGTCCTTTTGATAACATTAAATTACATTTTGGTTGGAATGAACAAAGTGTAAGAGACCTCATGCGAAAAGAACTAAAATCGAGTAGTTATAATCGGTGGATAGCGCGGATAGAAAAATAAAAAAAATTATTAAATAAAATCAAATGATTCGCCTGTTTTTAAGAATTTAATCTGAGGATGTTCTCCCACATATTCTTTATTAGCAAATCGTTCCACTACTCCTGTTCCCAATTTTGCTTCGTCGTGTGTATTTAGGATCCACTTTGCCTTACAACTTTGAGCAAGCTCCAATAAATTATTTAATCCTAGGTTAACTGTTCCTCCTAACCAAAAAGGCAGTTGATACAAGGTACTTGTTCCAATAAGAACATCTACTGCGAAGCTTAACTTTTTGTTTTTTGTGCCATGAGGAGCAAAAAGTACAGTAGCACTTTTTGTTTTTAGTAGATAAGCATGATGCACTAAATCAAGTAATCCACTTGGTTTATAACAAAGCATTTCAAATGGAGCTTGTTTTAATGAAATTAGATTCTGAAAATAGCCCCATGAATTTATTTTTCTTAAAATGGAAGGGGTAGCGATAATTGGTGTAGTCTCGGGAAACTGCAATAATGTTTCTTTATTACAATGATCACTAAAGGAATGAGAAATAAAAATAGCGTCGAAATGCGGTAATGCTCCTATTGCTGGTTGACGCGTCAAATGTCTTTGAGTCGAAAACCAGGGTGCTAAGTCGACTTGTTGTGGTGTAAACCACGGATCTACCAAAAGTGAATACGAATCAAATTCCCATAACCAAGAATTATCATCATTCAACTTGGTAAGTCTCATCAATTCTTAAACAATTTAAGAGATAAAGCCAACTTCTGTCTAATTTCTGTGCGGTCAATTATATAATCTAAAAAACCATGTTCTAACAAAAACTCAGATGTTTGGAATCCATCAGGTAATTCTCTACCGATTGTTTCCTTAACAACTCGTGGTCCAGCGAAAGCAATTAATGCACCCGGCTCAGCGATATTGATATCTCCCAACATGGCAAAAGACGCTGTAACGCCACCCGTAGTCGGATCTGTAAGATAAGAGATGTAAGGAAGTCCTGCCTCAGATAAAAGTCCTAGTTTACCTGAAACTTTTGCCATTTGCATTAATGAAAATCCAGCTTCCATCATTCTTGCACCACCTGACTTGGAAATAATCATAAACGGAGCTTTCAATTTAATCGCTTCATCAATTGCTCTTGCAATTTTTTCACCCATTACACTTCCCATTGATCCACCAATAAAACCGAAATCCATAGCAGCTACAACAAAATCAATCCCATCTAATTTGCCTTTTGCCGTTCGGATTGCATCCTTTAAACCTGTATTCTTTTGAGTTGCAACAACACGATCTTTATATTTTTTAGTATCTGTGAAGTTCAAAGGATCACCAGAAGATAATTTAGCGTCCAATTCTTTGTATTTCTGATCATCAAAAATCAGATCAAAGTATTGTCCAGCAGTAATGCGCTCATGATGAGAACATCGATCACAAACAAAGTTATTTTTCCCCAAATCCTCAGCTGTAAATAAGGTCTTACAATTGGAACATTTTACCCAATAACCTTCAGGAGTTTCTTTTTTATCGTTTGTAAGGGTAGTAATCTTTTCCGTTTTTCTATTAAACCAACTCATAACTTTTCTTTTTTTAGGCTAAAGTGTATTCACATTATTCAGATCTTCAAATGATTTAGTTAGGCGCTTAATTAAAGTCAATTCACTTTCTCGCAACCATTTCCTTGGATCGTAATATTTTTTATTTGGCAATTCACTTCCTTCTGGATTTCCAATTTGAGTAAATAGATAATCCTTATATTTTAGAATATAATCTCTCGTTCCTTCAGTGAAGGCATACTGCAAATCTGTATCTAAATTCATTTTTATCACACCATAAGTAATTGCTTCTCTAATTTCATCGACAGAAGAACCTGAACCACCATGAAAAACAAAATCAATTGGATTTGGGCCGGTATTAAATTTTTGCTGAACAAAAACCTGAGAATTTCTAAGAATAATAGGCGTCAAAAGAACATTTCCTGGTTTATAAACACCATGAACATTTCCAAATGCTGCTGCTATGGTAAATCTTGGTGAAATTTTCATCAATTCCTCGTAGGCGTAAGCTACCTCCTCCGGTTGTGTATATAATTTAGCATTATCCACATTTGAATTGTCTACACCATCTTCTTCACCACCTGTAATACCTAATTCAATTTCTAAGGTCATACCCATTTTGGACATGCGCTCTAAATACGATTTACAAATTTCTAAATTTTCAACGATAGACTCCTCAGAAAGATCAATCATGTGAGAACTGTATAGAGGTTTACCATGCACTGCAAAGAATTTCTCTCCAGCGGTCAATAAACCATCAATCCAAGGCAAGAGATTTTTAGCACAATGATCTGTATGTAAAATAACCGTCGCTCCGTATAATTCGGCAACTTCATGTACATGCATTGCACCACTAATCCCTCCAGCAATGGCAGCGCGCTCCTTATCGTTGGACAAGCCTTTTCCTGCATAATAGATACAACCTCCATTTGAAAACTGCACTATAACAGGTGCATTAAGTTTTGCGGCGCATTCTATAACGGCATTAACAGTAGAAGTACTGGTAACATTTACAGCCGGCAGCGCAAAGCCATTTTCTTTGGCGGTTCTAAAAATTTCTTGAACTTGATCACCTGTTGCAACACCAGGAAGAATCGAATGAGACATATTTGTTGTTTTGATTGATAGTGCAAATTTAGAAAATTAGAGGAAATAAGAACTAAAAATTAATGTGAAAAAAAAATCTTAAATATTTATACTAAGAATGAAAATGATTCGTTTTGAACAAAACTTTAAATCTGCCTATGATCCAAAAATTTACTCCCGAAATTCAAGGTACAACTAAAACGAAAATACAAGTTGCTCCATCAGTTCTAAATTTTATTCTTAATTACAGTAAATCCTTAGAAGTGAAAAAAGTTCAAAAACAAATCATTGTGATTCACAAGAATTAAAAAAGCGCCGAAAGGCGTTTTTTTGTTTATAATTTGTTCATTTGTAAAAAATAAAGATGACTAAATTATTTTACGGACTGATTTTCATTTTATTCATCAGTCTAGCGCAAGCGCAAGATTGTCCTATATTACCTACACCTGTTGTCTATACAACTCAAACAGGCTCCTTAAATTTCTCTAATAATTTAGCTGTTGATTTGACGAATTTAGACCAAAATTTAAAAGCTCAACTCATTGCATTAGCGGATACTTACCACCAACTTAAAATTGAATCAGGTCAAGATAAATCATTGATTATCTTCAAAAAACTAGAGAATGTTAAGCAAGATTCCTATAGCATTAATGTCAACGAATCCATTATTATTTCCTATTCAAGTGATCGCTCTTGTTACTATGCCTTTCACTCTTTGATGCAAATGATTGAAAAAATTAATGCAAATGAATTTTCAATTTCAAAATCCTTTGTAAAAGATTACCCTTCTTACCAATGGAGAGGATTGCATCTTGATGTGGCAAGACATTTCTTTAGTGTTGAGGAAGTTAAACAATTCATTGATCAGATGGCCATATATAAGTTCAATGTTTTTCATTGGCATTTAACTGATGATCAAGGTTGGCGCATAGAAATAAAAAAATATCCTAAACTAACCAGTATAGGCGCTTGGCGGGATTCGACTGTTGAAAATCATTTTACAACAGCACCAAGAACATACAAAAAGGAAAGATACGGAGGATTTTATACCCAATTAGAAATTAAAGCAATTGTTGCTTATGCCCAAGAGCGTTACATTACGGTTGTTCCGGAAATTGAAATGCCTGGACACGCTAGAGCAGCATTAGCGGCATATCCCATGTATTCATGCACAGGAATTCAGCAAGAAGTTCCTGGACTTTGGGGGATATTTGATGATATTTTTTGTGCAAAAGAGGAAAGTATAGTATTCCTTCAAGATATTCTTTCAGAGGTCATCCCTTTATTTCCAGGTGAATTTATTCATGTTGGTGGAGATGAAGCGCCGAAAACAAGATGGCACGACTGTGAAAAATGTCAAGCAATTATGAAAGAGCAAAAGCTTAAAGACGAGCATGAATTGCAGAGTTATTTTATCCAAAGAATGGATAAATACCTTCTTTCAAATGGAAAAAAATTAATAGGTTGGGATGAAATATTAGAGGGTGGACTTTCACCGAATGCAGCTGTAATGTCCTGGCGTGGTTTTGATGGTGGAATTGAAGCAGCAAATCAAGAACACCAAGTCGTGATGTCGCCCGGATCGCATTGTTATTTTGATCATTACCAAGGTAAAGGAAGTGAAGAACCTCTTGCAATTGGTGGCTTTACGCCTCTAGAGAAAGTTTATGAATTTCAACCTATACCCAGAGGATTAGATTCTTTCAAGGCATCCTATATATTAGGTGGACAAGCAAATTTGTGGACGGAATATATTCCTGATTTCAATCAACTTATGTACATGACTTATCCGAGGGCAATTGCTTTAAGTCAAGCGCTATGGTGTGAGGATCTGCCTAAATATGAGCTCTTTGAAAAAACTTTAATGAACAAGCATCTTGACCTGCTTACAGCAAATAAAATAAACTACTCCCCTACCTTTTTAAAACCAAATTTCAGTTTTACAAGAACGATAACAGGTATTGATTTTAAGGTGAAATCAAAGTCCAATGAGGAACAATTTGAATTTAAAGATAGAAGTGATTCTTCCCTTAATGTAAATTTTAAAGGGTCTTATGACTTGCCGATCAATAGAACGAGAGGAACAAAAAAACTTACTTATTCGGTAAATTCTTTTACAACAGGCATCCAGAAAAACATAGCAATTACGAATAATCCATGTTTAGGAGTTCCGGTTGTGTATCTTACAAAACCCAGTAACCAATACAATAATGGTGACTTAACATTAGTAGATGGACAATTTGGTGCACGACCATGGAAGGGAAATGAATGGATTGGATTTGATACATCGGTTGTGGTAATTGAAATAGATTTAACAAAAAAACAAAGAATTGATAGTTTACAAGTTAGTTTTTTAAAAGATGAAAACTCATGGATTCATTTACCTTGTACCATTGAATTTCAAGATTTAAAAACTAAAAAAGGCAAAGGAATTGGAGCAGCTCCAAATTTTTACGATGAAAGACAAGTTTTATACATCGGAAAGAAAGTTCAAAAATTTACAATTACCATCAAAACTTTAGATCAAATACCCCAAGGTAAACCCGGAGCAGGATCACATCCATGGCTTTTTATAGATGAGATTTCAATTAAAAATAAATTATGAAATTGATGGTAGAACTAAATAAAAAAACTTAGCTTATGAAAAAAATAATATTTCTAATACTCTTATTCCTTTCTCAAAACCAAGTTTTTGCACAAGCAAATTCGAAATTCGATAAAGATCCCAGTGTTTTTAGTTTAGGAGTGCGATCTACTTTTTCAGCCTTTAATGATGGGATCGAAAATAAAGTTGGCAGTGGTGTTGGTGGACAATTCAGGTTAAGGTTTTCAGAAAAAGTTAATAGCGACTGGTTTTTTGATTATTTAACCAGTGATATTGGTAATTATGCCCACCGTACAGATTATCATATTGGTTGGAGTGTACTCTATTATCCATTAGAAAACGATCTTCATTTATTCAAGCTCTATATCCTAGCAGGTCATTGCTTTGATTACTCCAAAATTCAAGCGAATACCAACCAATTTGACTATGCTGAACGCTGGAGTTCGGCAGTTCAAGCTGGTTTAGGAACTCATATAAGATTAACGGAGCGACTTGACCTTTCAGTGACAGCACAATATATGTGTCATTTAGGAAAACATTTACATGCTGAATGGGTTAACAATCAAGTGAGTTATTTTGAGGAGAGAGGTTCAAGTTTAGAAGGTCATTTGCTCATGAATGCTAGTGTAAATTACAAAATTGGGAAATTATGGGGAAGAAAATAAGCCTTGTTTTAGCACTAGTTTGCACCTCTTTTATTTTTGGTCAAACTAAAGTAAATAACTATCCTCTGCTTAATTTTTCAGGAACTATTAGTCCTGGAAAGTTTACGAGTCAAAAATCAACTGCAATTCATCTTAATGGATTTCTTGAGTATACTTTAGATCGTAAATATAGCGTGAGAGGTGATGTTTATAAATTTATTCAAGGAGCAGCAAGCTCTAGTAATTTGGTTTTACCCTATCAAATGAATCAACTTTATGTAGGGGCTTTCCGAAGCTTTGGTAAAAACAATTGGAGACAATATATCGGATTT
Organism: Flavobacteriales bacterium; assembly: GCA_947488235.1. Taxonomy (GTDB): domain Bacteria; phylum Bacteroidota; class Bacteroidia; order Flavobacteriales_D; family Crocinitomicaceae; genus UBA952. Next base: position 21,383 of record CANLAQ010000003.1, read on the forward strand.
CAACCTGGAATTACTGTAAGTCGGGATTTACTTTCAAGCTACAACAAACCACAAATTAATCCTTCTTATGGATTTAAAGTCGGGAGTTCTTTTTCCTTTTATAAATATTTTAATTTCTATCTTGATCTTAGTTTTAATAAAACTCAACTTAGAGGTCTACACTCGGGTCCGAATAATTTGAATGAATTTTTACTATCAGGCGGATTAGGATTTCAAATACCCAGAAAGATTAAAAAAGTGCTGTACCCTCACTGGATGTAATCCAGATGGATTTAATGCCTTTACTATTTTAATTGGACATATTAAAAATATACCCAATCTTCACATACAGTTGTTCCATCAAAAAGATTCAAAAATGGATCAATCACGGTTATCCAAATAATTAATTCAACATCATAAGATAAGTTGCAATTTTATCGTGCTTTTAGCACTCTTCTTCTTATTTTTGCATTAAAATAATTCTTATGTCAACAAGAAATTGGAGTTCTATTAAAAGCTATCAAGATATTAAGTTTGATTTCTTTCAAGGGATTGCGAAAATAACCATTAATCGCCCTCAAGTTTATAATGCATTTCGTCCTGAAACCAACATGGAAATGTTAGATGCTATGCACATTTGTAGGGAAAGAAATGATATTAATGTCGTTGTGCTAACCGGAGCAGGCGATAAAGCTTTTTGTTCGGGTGGTGATCAAAATGTAAAAGGAATTGGTGGATACATTTCAGAAAATGGTGTGCCCCGTCTTAATGTACTAGATCTTCACAAAGCCATTCGTTCTCTTCCTAAACCGGTAATTGCCATGGTAAACGGTTACGCTATTGGTGGTGGACATGTATTGCATGTAGTTTGTGATCTAACAATCGCTTCTGACAACGCGAAATTTGGACAAACGGGTCCGAAAGTAGGTAGTTTTGATGGTGGATTCGGTTCCTCTTTCCTTGCCAGACATGTTGGACAGAAAAAAGCGCGTGAGATTTGGTTCTTATGCAATCAATATACTGCTGAAGAAGCCGAAAAAATGGGAATGGTGAATAAAGTTGTTCCTTTTGACCAATTAGAAGATACCGTTGTTGAATGGTGCAATATCATCATGAAAAGAAGTCCGCTTGCCATAAGAATGATCAAAAGATCTATGAATGCTGAGCTCGATGGACAACATGGATTGATGGAATTGGCTGGCGATGCTACCCTACTCTATTACTTAACTCAAGAAGCTCAAGAAGGAAAAAACGCCTTTTTAGAAAAAAGAGATCCTGATTTTCAACAATTTCCAAAATTCCCTTAAGATGAGTCAATTTAAAACCATAGAGCCACAAGCGTTGTGGAAATATTTCGAACAATTAAACGCAGTTCCTCGCCCATCAAAAAAAGAAGAGCGTGTAAGACAATTTATGTTGGATTTCGGAAAAGGATTAGGACTTGAAACCATTGAAGATGCTATTGGTAATGTAATTATAAAAAAACCAGCAAGTGAAGGAATGGAAAATTGTGTGACAACTATATTACAATCACACTTGGATATGGTGCATCAAAAAAACAATGCTACAACCTTTAATTTTGATACACAAGGAATTGAAATGCTGATAGAAGGTGATTGGGTGCGTGCCAATGGTACTACCCTAGGAGCTGACAATGGTATAGGAGTCGCTGCAATTATGGCTGTTTTAGCTTCCGACAATATAAAACATCCTGCTCTTGAAGCACTATTTACCATTGATGAAGAAACTGGAATGACCGGTGCTAAAGAATTAGACGGAACTTTGTTGGAAGGAAAAATTTTACTCAATCTGGACACTGAAGATGATGATGAATTATCCGTAGGATGTGCAGGTGGCATTGATACCAATACTAGTTTATCCTATAAAGAAGTAGCAATAAATAACAATGCTCAAGTTTTTGATATTACCATTTCAGGTTTATTAGGCGGACATTCAGGAATGGATATTGATAAAGGAAGAGGAAATGCTAATAAAATATTAGCCCGAATTCTTTGGAAAATAAATAAAGAGATACCAATCCAATTGATTCAATTTGATGGAGGCAGTTTGAGAAATGCTATACCAAGAGAAGCGAGTACTCAAATCGCAGTGGCCATTGAAAATGAATCAAATTTAAAAGCACTTTTTCAAGAAGATACTTTAGTAATCATTGAAGAATTTAAAACGATAGAACCGAATTTTAAAATTGATCTTTCTCCTGCTGAAGCTAGAGGAAAAGCAATGGATACTGAAGGTTTTAATTCCATCATAAATACCTTGTGCGCAGTTCATAATGGAGTCTTTAGAATGAGTCCGGACATCAAAGGATTGGTAGAAACATCTTCAAGTTTGGCACGAGTAATCATTAAGGATGGTCATTTTTCGACACAATCGCTACAAAGAAGTTCTGTTGAATCCACTAAAGCTGAAGTGGCTATGGCGATTCGTGCTTGTTTCGAATTAATTGGAGCAACAGTAACTCAAGGTGGTGATTATCCAGGATGGAAACCGAATCCAAGTTCAAATATTTTACAACTTATGCGCGATTTATATGTTAATTTATTTGAAGAGGAACCACAAGTGAAAGCTTGTCATGCGGGACTTGAATGTGGAATTTTAGGCGTTCATTTACCAGGCGTTGATATGATTTCTTTCGGTCCGAATATTCGTGCAGCGCATTCTCCAGATGAAAAAGTTCAAATTTCATCCGTTCAAAAATTCTGGGGATTTTATTTAAAAACATTAGCTCAAATACCAAGTAATTAAAAATATGGAATTTCAACTCAATAGTATAGAGGAAGCAATTGCTGCAATACAGCAAGGAGAGGTGATTATTGTCGTTGATGACGAGGATCGTGAGAATGAAGGTGATTTTTTAACGGCAGCACGAAACGCAACTCCAGAAGTGATTAATTTTATGGCTACCCATGGCCGTGGATTAATTTGTGCTCCAATAAGTGAAGAACGCTGTGATAAATTAGGTTTAGAAATGATGGTGAGTAACAATTCAGCAGCATATGAAACCCCATTTACGGTAAGTATAGATCTAATTGGACATGGTTGTACCACAGGAATTTCTGCAAGTGATCGTGCTAAAACCGTATTGGCCATGATAGATCCTGCAACAAGACCCGAAGAATTGGGGAAACCAGGACATATTTTTCCTTTAAGAGCCAAAAAAGGTGGTGTGCTAAGACGCGCTGGTCATACAGAAGCTGCTGTTGATTTGTCAAGACTTTCGGGATTCGAAGAAGCAGGAATTATTGTTGAAATTTTGAATGAAGATGGGTCTATGGCGAGATTACCGCAACTGATCGAAATTGCACAAAAATTTAATTTGAAAATAATTTCTATCGAGGAATTAATTAAATATAGAATTGCCCATGAAAGTTTAGTTGAAAAGGTAGTGAATGTATTTTTACCCACTGATTTTGGCGATTTTCAATTGCATGCCTTTAAGGATAAAAGCAATGACATGGATCATTTAGCTTTAGTAAAAGGAACTTGGGAAATCGATGAGCCTATTTTAATTCGTGTGCATTCTTCTTGCTTAACTGGTGATATTTTTGGTTCTTGCAGATGTGATTGTGGTCCACAACTCCACCGAGCAATGGATCTTATCGAAAAAGAAGGAAAAGGAGTTATCGTATACATGAATCAAGAAGGAAGAGGAATTGGTCTTGTCAATAAATTAAAGGCCTATAAACTTCAAGAAGGTGGAATGGATACAATGGAAGCCAATATTGAATTAGGATTTCAAGCAGACGAAAGAGATTATGGTATCGGAGCTCAAATTTTGCGTGAATTGGGTGTGAGTAAAATGAAATTAATGTCGAATAACCCCAAGAAAAGAACAGGTTTAATTGGTTATGGACTTGAGATCATCGAAAATATTTCACTTGAAATTCATAGTAATATTCATAATGCGTCTTATCTTAGAACTAAAAGAGATAAAATGGGACATACCTTAAAATTGGACAAATAATGCTAAAAGCTGAAGGTATACATAAGAAATATGGTTCATTAGAAATCCTTCGCGGAGTTGATCTTCATATTAATGCAAAAGAAATAGTTTCCATTGTAGGTTCCTCTGGAGCTGGAAAAACTACTTTGCTGCAAATCTTAGGCACCTTAGATAGACCAGATTCAGGCACCGTTATTATCGATGGAGTTGATCCATTTAAATTGAATAGTAAAGCATTAGCTAAATTTAGAAATGAGAAAATTGGATTTATTTTTCAATTTCACCAATTATTACCTGAATTTAATGCCTATGAAAATGTAATGCTTCCCGCACTCATTCATGGATTTAATAAAAAAGAAGCGAGCGAAAGAGCAAAAGGTATTCTTGAAAAATTAGGTTTAGGTGATCGCATCAACCATCGACCATCAGCACTTTCAGGCGGAGAACAACAACGCGTAGCTGTTTGTAGAGCATTGATGAATCAACCTGCCATTATATTTGCCGATGAACCTTCTGGGAATCTAGATTCAAAAAATGCGGCAGAATTGCATGATTTATTTTTTCAATTAAGAGAAGACTTTAACCAAACTTTTGTAATCGTAACTCATAATGAGAAGTTAGCCCAAATGGCAGACCGAACTTTAGTAATGGCAGATGGAGTTTTCTTGTAACATCAATGAACGAACTCGAACTAAAAGAATTCCTAGATTATAAAGCTGAACAATACGAATCAGCTGATTTTATCGAATCCGATCCTATACAAATTCCACATCAATTTAATTCAAAAGCAGACATTGAGATCAGTGCCTTTTTTGTTGCGATGTTGGCCTGGGGAAATCGTAAAAGCATTATTAAAAGTGGTGAAAAACTAGTTGAAATTATGGGAAACACCCCTCATGACTACATCATGAATTATGATAAAAATACCCACTTAAAATTTGCACATCGAACATTTAATGGAACCGATTTAGATTTTTTCTTCCGTAGCCTGCATCAAATTTATAAAGAATCAGATTTAGAGGCTTGCTTTAAAGGAGATGAGCATTCAAGTTTAATGAGCAACATTAGTGGATTTCGTGAAATTTTCTTTTCGACGGAACATGAATACAGAAGTGAAAAACACATCTCAAATCCGTTAAAGAATTCTGCTTGTAAAAGACTTGTAATGTATTTAAGGTGGATGGTTAGAGACAGTAAGAAAGGCGTCGATTTTGGAATTTGGAACAACATAAAACCAGCTCAACTATACATTCCACTAGACATTCACACCGGAAATATCTCCAGAAAATTAGGGATATTATCCCGCAGTCAAAGCGATTGGAAAGCGAGTGAAGAACTCATCAATTATTGTCGAAAACTAGACCCGGAAGATCCCGCGAAATACGATTTCGCCTTGTTCGGATTAGGTGCTTTTGAGAATTTTTAGACTAAAACAGATATTGTTTATCTATTAATATTTGTTTAACCACATTGGAAACTGAGTCTTGCAATGGCACTTTAATTTTTTGATCATTAATTTCTTCGCAATTTACATACTGATATTTATTATTTTTCCAGGTAAACAAACAATGATAAAAATATTTCTGACGGTCATAGCGTTCGAAGAAACGAATTACAATATCATCATAAGCGCTATTGGTCTTTCTTCTCTCAATGATATATCCAATAAACCCATTGACCTTAATTAATTTTTTGTTTTGTCTTTCAAAGACCACCAACCTGCGCGTTGGAAAAGCATTCACTCCAGACCTAATCAACAACATAAAACCACTTTTTAATGGGGTACTATTTTTCAAGGTAAAAAACCTAAAAAAGCGTGGTGAACAAGCAGGGACATCCAAATTATTTTCCACTACATTCATCGTATCACATATACCAATCTCTTGCAATAAACCTCTTTCTGTACCTTCTGTAAATCGATTAAGACTATAATCCGTTGATATCTCCTTATGCTCTTTAGGGGCACTGTCTTTCGGCTGATTAGTGTCAGGTGTAGTGTTTTCTTTAGGAGTTAAAATAACAACTAAGGCTACTAATATTAAACTCAAGAGAAGAATAATCCCTCTTCTTCTGCGGATTTTTTTATTGTTTTCTTCTGTTGATTTCATACAAATGAATTATTTAAAAAAAATACTTGCTGCGTTTGATGCCTTTTCGAACGCCTCTAAGTTAAGATGATTTTCCAAATTGTTCTTAGACAACCAAGCGGTGAATTCTTCGGTATCCAAATTCCCAGTCAAATCATCCTGAGCCATTGGACAGCCCCCCATTCCTTTAAAAGCTGTATCAAATCTGCGACATCCTGCAGCATAAGCTGCTGTCAATAGTGGCGCCGCTGAACCAGGAAGCATGTGAAAATGAGCCCCTAATTCAACTTGAGGCAGCTCAGCGGATAAAGAAGTAAATAGATGCTTTACTTTATCTGGATTCGCACATCCAATCGTGTCTGAAAGTGCCAGTATTTCAACACCTAGTTCATTTACCAAACGATCAGACCAATGTAACGCGATTTCGGGACTCCAAGCTTCTCCATAAGGATTTCCAAAACCCATAGAGAGATAAACTACTAAGTTCTTACCTTTTTTATGAACCAAATCTTGTACTTTTTCCAGTGATTGGAATGTTTCTAACAAGGAAGCATTAGTATTGCGCAATTGAAATTGCTCAGAGATTGAAAATGGATATCCCAAAAAGTCAATTTGCTGAAATTCCAGAGCCTCCTCTGCCCCTCTTAAGTTAGCAATTATAGCCAATAGCTTAGTGGTCGAACTTGTATTCAATCCATTCAAGACTTCAGCAGTATCGCGCATTTGAGGAATAGACTTAGGAGAAACAAAACTTCCAAAATCAAGTGTGTCAAAACCACAATCTAATAAGGTATTGATATATGCAATCTTGTCTTTTGTTGGAATGAATACATCAATTCCCTGCATAGCATCTCTCGGACATTCAATAATTTTTAGTGCCTTACTCATTTCGAATGCTCTATTATTGCCCTATTAATTTTTGCAATTAAGGCTGGTCCTTCATAAATGAAACCCGTATAGATCTGAAGTAATTGAGCGCCTGCTTCCAACTTCTCAAGTGCATCTTCAACGGAATGAATTCCACCTACACCAATAATTGGAAAAGAACCATTTGAATGCTTGTGCAAATAACGAATAACTTCAGTGGATCTGTGAGCCAGTGGTTTTCCTGAAAGCCCACCCGCACCCATATTATCTACACTTTCTTTTTTTGCTTTCAATCCACCACGATCAATGGTAGTATTTGTCGCAACCAAACCGTCTAACTTCGTTTCTTGCATGATTTCAATAATGTCATCTAACTGGGAATCACTTAAGTCGGGCGCAATTTTTAATAGAATTGGTCGATGAATTTCAAACTGCGCATTAACTTTCATCACGGCATTAAGTAATTCTTTCAAAGGTTCTTTTTCTTGAAGCGCTCTTAAATTAGGTGTATTGGGCGACGAAACATTTACCACAAAGTAATCTACGAATGGATGTAAGGCATTTAAGGCTATGATATAATCCTCGATTGCATGTTCATTAGGCGTAATTTTATTTTTACCTATGTTTCCACCAATGATCAATCCATCACTTTTCTTTCTATTTTTTAAGTTTTTAATTACCTCCTCTACTCCTTTATTGTTGAATCCCATTCGATTGATAATCGCTTCGTCTTCAATTAATCTAAATAATCTAGGCTGATCATTTCCAGGTTGCCCTAGTGGAGTAACCGTACCAATTTCAATAAAACCGAAACCGCACAAGCCCATTTGTTGATAATGTTCTGCATTTTTATCAAATCCAGCTGCTAAACCAATAGGATTTTTGAAGGTTAAACCAAAAACATTACGGGTTAATTTAGGATTTTCTACACAAAATAATTTTCTAAAAAACCAATTGGAAAATGGTAGATATAGAGCAAAGTGAAGCAGATTGGTTGTAAAAGAATGTGCAGTTTCTGCGGATAGTTGAAAAACAAAAAATCTAAAGAAACGATACATAAATAAACGCTGACGCGTACTAATATTTAATTAAACCTTATACTTAGAAGAAGAAGCTTCTATTTTTTTACGCTGTTTTCCGTAATCTTTGTAAGTGATATTTCTAGTGATGATAATATTCAAATGATAATAAGCATCATTTTGTTTAGAATCTCCCCTTTGAGAACCAGGTACAAAACCAGTATTACCGTTAGATCTATCTGCTAAATCAATTGCCATCTGAGAGGATAATTGAGAAGTTGAAATGTAATTTGTACTTACATCGTCAATATAATCAGAGAAAGTCTTTACATAAGAAACTTCCATTCCAATTCTCCACATATTGGAAATTCCAACTCTAAATCCTAGTCCAGCAGGAACGGTTAATGAAAAAGGCTTGTAATTTACTCCTTCAGTCTTTAAAGGGCGTAAGGCAACCCAGTCACCATTATATTCAGCTTTTGGATTAAAATAACTAAAACCAATTCCACCAAAGATATAGGCTTGAATAGCTTTGTTTTTAAGATTTGCTGCACCTGGAAGATTATAACCTGGACTGAACTGTTCTTTGGAGAAAAGAATTAATTCTAATTTCTGCTGTACTTCAAAAACGCCACTTTTAAAACTTAAATTTCTTGCATTTCGAACAGACTCTTGAGAATATTTGTCATCACCTTTCAAAGTAAAGAAGCTCAAACTAGAAGAAGTAGATAACATAGGGTGAAATCTGTAACGGAAGCCGATCAAACCGGAGATTCCTGTAGATGCCCAATCAATATCTTTAGGACTATAATCAATTCCGTAGGTTGCGCCACCGCCTAAATCACCATTGAATTGGGTTGCCCCTATTCCAAATTGAAGTTCTTTTTTGTTAAGTGACCAATTCTTTTGAGAATTAAAATTAACATGCTGAGAGTAACTGGTAGCCGAGCATAAAAGAATGAAAAGTAGACTTAAAATTTTCATAGCAATATATATTTATCCACTGCGAAGTTAAGTAAATTATTTATAATTATCGACGGAATAAATAGAAGTTCTATATTAAATAATAATGATCAAAGTATATTTATTTCATAAGCAGTATTAGAGTTGCAGCAATAAAGACGGAAGAAAGGCCAACAGCCCCATAGAACCAGGGACTGAGCCAGACTTTCTTCTTTGGCAATTGATTTAAAATATGATTAAAATCTCTTCTAGAATTTATCTCTTCCGATGACAAACTAGGGCGATCGACATAAATTTTTATCATGGTGTTTATTTTAATTTATTAAAAATATCTTTTAATTTAACTAATGCTCTAAAGGTCTTTACTTTAGTGTTGTTTTCTGTTAATCCAATGATTTCACCTATTTCTCGAAAAGATCTTTTCTCAAAGAAACGCATTTCAATTAATTGTAATTGATTGTCTTTTAATAAAGGTAATGCCTTCAGCAACTTCGCCTTATTTTCTTCAGAATACACTTCAGTAAAATCTTCCACTAATTGCGCTACTTGAATACTGTCAATATTTACTGTTCTCTTGGCTTTGCTGTCGCGGAAAGACTGATACAATTCACTTTTTGCAATTCTAAATAACCAAGAAGAAAAAGGAACACCTCTAAATTCATATCTCTGAATATTGGTCAAAGCTTTTATAAAAACACAAGAGGTAATATCAAATGCTGCTTCTTCCTCATCCACTCTTTTAATTACATACCTAAAAATTGCTTCATGGTATTTTTTATAAAGTGGAGCGAAATGAGCAGGGTTCAACTTCGCCTTTTCGATAATTTGCAGTTCCTCTGCTAAGAGAAAACTGCTTTGGTAGTACATCGCGTTCGTCTTCATAATGCTTAGTTTTATTTTCTAGTTTAATTGGAGAAATTTAAAGGCTTGCAGTCCTTATATTTTCATAACGCAGAACATAAAAAAAAGTAACAAAGAAAATTACAAAAATTACAAAGTGATCCGCAATTGAAGAATTAGATCAGTCTTTTTACTACCCTGAATCCCTTCTGTACCGGAGGAAATAGCGTTTTTATTATTATATAAAAATATTCCATAACGCAACCATAAATCACAATGGCGCAAAAAAGAATACCTGACCAAGACATACGCCCTACTTCCTTGATAATAATAAGCAGGAACTGCAAAAGCATAAAGCGCTGTATTTTCAAAGGAATAAATCCGTGTGTCGTATCCATCTGTATCAAATAGAGCATAGCGCAAAGCGAAATCTAGTGGAAAACTTTTTGGTTTGTACAATAAATCCTGAGTAAAGAGCATCCCTTTTTGCTTTCCTGAACTGGCTCTTTCAACATGCACCATCTCAATACGAGTTTTAAAGGTAAAGGCCTCGTTTATTATATAAGACAAATTAAACCTAAAATTCCTTTGCAATACCGCTTCAATTGGAGTGATATTTCCTGTATAATCGCGGCTATTTTTCTCTCGTAGTTGTTGTCTATACCTGAAGTAAATTTCTAAAACTTTATTGGGTTTGTAAACAGGCTGGATCAAAAATTCATGTCCTTGAGATGGTGCGTCTACTCCATACTTTAGCCAAGGAAATCGAAATATATCAATGTATGCATTCATTGAGATTGCAGAGGTAAACTTTAATTTTGTCCCAACATACAAGCCATTTTCATTTTGCGTATTGCTACCTTCAGAAAAACCAGCATTATAAAAAGTCTGATAATCTTTTTGATAATTCCTATATAGGATTCCAATACTCGCTCGAGGGTCCAATGCAATTAATGCTCCATGAACCATTGCCCAACCAGAATTAGCTGAGGTAATCTGTTGATTGTAAATTTTCGATACCTCGCCAAAAACATTTAAATTTTTAAAACTATAGGAGTAATCACCACTAATAGAGACTTGTTGCGTTCCACGAAAATCAAATTGATTATAAATTTGAACATCTTTATTGTAAACTTTATCATATCCTTGGTAGATCGCTGCCACTCCAGTTTTAAAAGTACCCGAGGTATATTTAACATGGGCTCCTGCTATTCGTTCTTGCAATCCATTCATCTTAGCGATTTCGCGATTGGTTCGGTGTAAACCTGAAAGATCAATAGTTGATATAAATTCTAGGTCATCATAAGTTGAATCAGCAATGGAACTGGCATCAATTTTCTTTTGTGATATAAAAGCTAATAAACCAAAATTCTTATATCCTAAATCAATCGCGGAACCACGCAAAAATCTCGATTCGTCTACTGAGGTGTAGGCTCTAATTGGAATTGCAGTTCTTTTCATCGTGGCGATGTCAGCCGTTTTACCAAAAGCATAACTAGACCAAAGATTTAATCCTTGACCTATTTGAAGTTGATAATCACCGATTACCGCTGACTTTAAATATTTTCCACCTTTAAAAAATGCGTGCGCTGAATAAAAATCAAATCCATTTTTTTGAGTACCTCTAAAAAATTGTTCTCCTGGATCTTTTTCGGCGGTAAGTCCAACACTTATATTTGATTTATAGGTATATCGAAATCTTGTGTAATACCGATCACTATTTCCATGATAATAATTATTAGAGGTAGCAGCAAGTGAATCTGGCACTTTAAGATAACCTGCTTTTTGTTCAACAGTGGGCTGATACCTTGTATAAAGTTCAAACTTCCCTTCCTTCATTGCCTCTTTTAAAGTGATGTGCAAATTATCGAGCCGATCATCAACCTTAATAAAGGGAAGCGCCAATTGAACGGTGTTTAAATCCCAGTATTCAAATCCCTGTAATTCGTATATTGATATTAATTTTCCAAACAGTTTTCGATGAACAATTAACTCATTTATCTGAATTCCACTAAGCAATCCTAGCGCCTCAAGTTCTTCACCATTGGTTGAATTTAGATTGATTGGATGCTCATAATAGTAATTCAACTGTTCTAAATAATTCGTTAAATCGACGGATTCTGATTGCAATTGCTCCGTAATAAATTCAATTCTTTGTTGGATAATATCACTTTTAACTTGTGCAAACGCCCCAGCTTGAACGCATAGCAATAAGCCTAAAAATACTAGAGACTTCAAACTAATTTTTCATTTGATAGGTGAAGGAAAAATGAGGCGACCACCCTAAAGTCTGATGATAAGAGGAGCCGAAATCCAGATTATACTGAGATTTAAATTTATATCCAAATCCTGCGCTAAGCTCAATCGGCTGGGTAGCAATGCCTCCACGCAAGAACACTTTTGACATAGGTGCATATTCTAAAGCTGCCTTTATTCTAAGAGGGTATTCTATATTTTTTTCTACCTCAGCAAGTACCATCACTTTTTCTGAGAGTTTATAATAGGTTCCGAAACGAATTAGGGTTGTCAAGCGATCTTCTGAATAAGATGAAAGTAACGATCGACCTATATTAAATATACTACATCCTATTTTCCAATTCTTATTAATCATAGCTTGTAATCCTACCTCTGCCGTAAGTGATTGTTTCATTCCATAGGCATCTGTTAAGCGCAATTGATGATAATTTAATTGAACACCCATTGATAGAAATTCAGAAAGAAATAAACTGTAACCAAGTCCAATTCGATTGGTTCTAAAGTTCTTAAATCCATAACTTTGAATTCCAGTCGAAATGACACCAACTTTTAATGGGAGCGCAACTACCAGACCCTGTGATTGCAATTCCTTTAACAAAAATCGATTTTCATAAGATATTCCGCAACTCCACTTTTTCAAGGCAGTTAAATTGGCAGGATTGTGGTGATAAGCCCAAACATCCTCAAGAGCAACACTAGCATTTGCGAGCGAATTGGACCTTGCTCCTACTGGTGTCCATCCTTGAGCGCATACCACTTGTCCGATAAATAAAGACAGTAATAGTGGAAATAGACCCGTTCTTTTTTTAAATTCCAAACGAGTGGGACTATTTTTTGATATTAGAGAAAATCCTTTCAGCATCATAATCTGTAAAATATTTTACGGTTATGCTTATTGTAGAAAGAAAGTGAATTATGTCGCAATTTAAATTTGTTTGAATTTGAACAACTAAATTAAAATTTTATTCCTTTTTATGGTAAAATATCTTCAAAACTCCCTAAAAAAATCAACCTTATAAGCAAGTGTCGTATATTTGAATTATTAAAAATGAAGGAATGACAGCTAGCGCAGATTTGGAGGATGATCTAAAGACTGAAAGATGGAAAGCAAAAGTTTTGAGTGAAATCGAGAAGAGTAAAGGCGATTACCAAGCATTCAATCCAATTGAGGAACTTTCTTACGAAATTGAAGACAATGTGACACGCATCCATCCTGTTGTTGATTTTGCCCAGCCAAGAAATGATAATAATTGGAAAAATTGTTTCATTTGTAAAGCTGAAGAAGAAAAACAAACCAATAAAAAAATTCTAACTGCCTTAATGGATGGCGCAGAAGTAATCCAAATTCTTGTTACAAATCCTAAGACTCAATGGGATTTATTATTGGAAGCGATTGAATTTAAATATATCGAAACCTTTATTTGCCTTAGAAATTTAGAAACACTTCATTCTTTTTGTCAATGGTACAAGCAAGAGGAAAACACAAAAGCTTGTATCGATTTATTTGACTTTAAAGAAGCGGAATTCGAAGAAGTTTTTACGCTTCTTAAAAATGTTCCATCAATTTTTCAAATCAATGGCTTTGACTTTCAGCAATGTGGAGCGAATGCAAGGCAAGAAATTGGAATAATATTAAGTCAAACCAATGAACTTCTATTATTACAGAAATCTTTCGGAATTGAAATCCCTATTCGAATTGAAGTAGGAATTGGATCTGATTTTATGATCGAAATTGCTAAACTCCGCAGCCTTAAATATCTTGTCAATAGAATTTTGAATGACCACGGTCGTAAAGAGGATGATGTGCAATTCAATGCCAAAATTGGTTGGACCAATAAGTCGCTTTCAGATTTACATACCAATCAACTTAGACAAAGCACAGAAGCGCTAGCAGCAGTAATGGCAGGAGTTGATTACTTAAGCATTCAGGCTTATGATAATTTAAGCACTTCTGGTTCAAGTATTCTTTCGCAGCGTATGGCGATAAATATTTCTCACCTACTGAAAGAAGAGGTTCAGATTCGTTTCATCAACAATCCTTTCAACAATAGTTTCGCTATAGAAAATCTATCTCATAAACTGGCTGCATTAGGATGGCAAACATTCCAAGAGCTTGATGGCTATGCTACTTGGTTGAATACAGAAAAACTAGATAAGATTAAAGCCTTAATTCATCCTGTCAGAGCGTTAAAAGTCAAATCATTTAAAGAAAATAAGATTCAACTCATTGGGGTAAATATTTTTAAAAATCCAAAAGAAGATCAAAAAGAATGGGAAGTAGAAGGTTTATTTCTTGAAATGGAAAAATTACGATTTGATAAAATTGAGCGCCATGAGAATTGATTACAGCAAACAAAACTGGTTCTCTGCTTCAAAATCAACGAGTTTAGAGCATAAAAAGAAAGAACCAATAAGCATAGATGGTATTGAAATTCCAAGTGAATTTGAATCAAAAATCATTGAAAAAGAAGCTTTATCTGGCGGGCCATTTTTTAAGCGCGGTCCATATGCGTCCATGTATTTATCAAAGCCTTGGACCATTCGTCAGTATGCTGGTTTTTCAACCGCTGAAGATTCCAATGCATTTTACAGAAAAAATCTAGCAGGTGGACAAAAAGGTCTCTCCGTTGCCTTTGACTTGGCGACGCATAGAGGATATGACTCAGACCACGATCGTGTAATCGGTGATGTCGGAAAAGCGGGAGTGGCTATTGATAGCATAGAGGACATGAAAATCCTTTTTGATTCCATTCCATTAAATGAAATGTCGGTTTCAATGACCATGAATGGAGCTGTAATTCCAATTATGGCATTTTATATTGGTGCTGCAATGGAGCAAGGAGTTTCTATTTCTGAACTTCAGGGTACGATTCAAAATGATATTCTTAAAGAATTTATGGTGCGTAACACCTACATATATCCACCGGCTCCATCGATGAAAATAATTGCAGATATTTTTGAGTACACTTCTCAAAAAATGCCAAAATTCAATTCGATTTCAATTTCAGGTTATCATATGCATGAGGCAGGAGCAACTGCAGCAATTGAATTGGCTTACACTTTAGCAGATGGAAAAGAATATATTAAAGCAGGAATTAACACTGGACTATTAATTGATGAATTTGCTCCCAGACTTAGTTTTTTCTGGGCCATCGGAATGAATTATCCAATGGAAATTGCCAAACTGAGGGCTGGGAGAGTTTTATGGAATGAAATTGTTCAAGAATTTAATCCTCAAAAGGCAAAATCACTTGCTTTAAGGACCCATTGTCAAACCTCTGGATGGTCGCTTACAGAGCAAGATCCATTTAATAACATTACCCGAACTTGCATTGAGGCATTAGCAGCAGTTATGGGTGGGACACAATCTTTGCATACCAATGCATTAGATGAAGCAATAGCCTTACCAACAGATTTTTCTGCCAGAATTGCAAGAAATACTCAGTTATATCTTCAGAAGGAAATTGGAATTACCAATTACATTGATCCAACTGGCGGTGCAGATTACATTGAATTCTTAACAGAACAATTAATCGTCAAAGCGAAAGAATTGATTCACGAAGTGGATGAATTGGGTGGTATGGCAAAAGCCATTGAAACGGGTATTCCTAAAATGCGCATTGAGGAAGCATCGGCAGAAAAACAATCAAGAATTGATGCAGTTGTGGATGTGATTGTTGGAGTGAATAGATTTGTAGCATCAGAACAAGAAGAAATTGAATTGCGAGAAGTCGACAATACCTCAGTCTTAGAGCAGCAATTGGCTAAACTTAAACAATTAAAAAGTCAAAGAAACGAGCAGGAACAAAAAGATTTAATAGAGGAGTTAAGCAATGCTGCAAAAACTGGAAAGGGAAATTTATTAGAAATTGCTGTTCGTTGTGGACTTGCAAGATGCACCTTAGGCGAAATTTCAAGTGCTTTAGAACTTGCCTTTGGACGCTATCAAGCAAAAGTAAATACGATAAGTGGCGTTTACGAAAAACTAGCTATGAAAAACGAACATTTTATTAAGGCCAAAGAAATGTGCCAAGAGTTTGCTGTTTTAGAAGGTCGTAGACCTAGAATTTTAGTTGCGAAAATGGGTCAAGATGGACATGATCGTGGTGCAAAAATAATTGCGACAGCATTTGCAGACCTTGGATTTGATGTAGATATGGGGCCTTTATTTCAAACACCTGCAGAAGTAGCAAAGCAAGCCATTGAAAATGATGTTCATATTGTAGGTGTTTCGTCACTTGCAGCAGGACATAAAACACTTGTCCCAGCGCTAATTCATAGCCTTAAAGATGCAGGTAGAAATGATATTATGGTCGTGGTTGGAGGAGTAATTCCTAAGAATGATTATGAATTTTTGAGAGCCGAAGGAGTCTTTGGAATTTACGGGCCAGGAACTGTTTTAGCCCATGCTGCACAAGAAATTTTAGGGCTATTAATTAAAAGTCACAATTAAATTGTAAATTCGGCATAGAATTTGAAAACACTACAAGCAAATTAAATCATTATGAAAAGAATTCTTTTACTTTCAATTTCCCTAATAGCACTTAGTTTAAGTTCAGTAGCACAAAGTGTAACTTTCAGCGCTGCTAAACGACTAGTAGAACCCGTTTTTGAAAGGGTTGTTAAACCGGAGAATATTATTGAAATAAAAAGTGAGGTTAAACCAGATCCTAAAATTAAAATTACTAACAAAAGTTACCTGTGGACCATTTCAGGTGTAAAAGGAAAGGATTGGGAATTTGAAAAAGGTTCGACTGAAACCTCAGCATCTATTAAATTAACCTTTAATAAATTAGGAAATTACACTGTAAACTTAACTGTAATCTTGAATAAAGAAAAGGATGATGAAAATGAAATCTCCTATGAATTAGAGGATTATTTGACTGTGAGAAGTGTTTTTCCTGAATTAGCAGCCTTATATGCTCAAAAGCCAAAACCCAATTACAAGAAATTAGTAGAACGCGCATCTGATTTTATTGTAAAACCTAAATATGCAAATGACCCAACTCCTTATCTATTTTTGGCTAAAGGATATCTTGGCTTAGTACAAGAAGGCAATTCAGACCCTGAATTTGAGGGTGCTTTAGAAGAGTGTGTTTCTAGTTTTGCTACAGCCAAGGAAATGGATAAAAATGGAGTGTTAAATGATGTAGAACATCAAAATTTCATCAATGATCTTGAAATGTTATTATTGAAAGAATATTTGGAAGTTCAAATGGAAGGCGATATGTCTGAACTAGCCGAAGCAATTGACTTTTACAGTCAGATTACCTTGAATCCTATTTGCATTAAATATGTTGAAGCCTATCAAAAATATAAAACTAAAAATGCAAAAGGAGCTAATTTAATTTGGACAGCTGAAATTCCAAAGCTTTTAAAATATGAGCGAGGAGAAACCGAGGAAAAATACAACAACTCTTTTAAAAATGAATTGGGTGAATGGGTCCAATTTACTGAAGCTGATATTATGGTATTAAAATATGGCGTAATGTACTCCGCTATTGCATTGAAAGAACAAAAGAATATCAAAGCATGTGATATCTTAAAGAAAGTTGATCCATGGTTTCAATTTGAAAAAGATTTCCGTGAACTATATGAAGGAAGTGAATTTAATAGTTGTGTAAATAAATAATTAACATTAATTTTTTCACAACTTTATCTTTTTACAACAAATCACCTTTTGATTTTAGCGTAATTTTAGTGTATGAATAAGATACCTAAATTTCTCAAGAACAAATACAGTATTACATTCATTGTTTTTTTGCTCTATTCTCTATTCTTAGATGATTTAGATGTGTTCACACTGTCTCATAATTTAAACAAGCGCTTTGAATTACATGAGCAGAACATAGTAATGAACCAACAATTGGTAGATACTAAAAAAACATTAAAATCTTTACATGGGATGAATTATCTTGAGGCCTATGCGAGGTCTGAGAAATTCTTCAAAAAAGATAATGAAGATATCTTTGTGATTATTTATAAGTAAAATCAACTATTTTAACAGAGGGGAAGTAAAACCTAATGATTTGATCATAGGAATACCCATTCCTTGCCATTTTCATTGCTCCTTCTTGACAAAGACCAACACCGTGTCCGTAGCCCCTTCCTTCAACAATTATAAAATCACCTTCCTTTCTAGTATTAAAAAAACTAGACTTCAAATGAAATTTTTCCCTGATATCTCGCATTGGGATCCCATAACCTGGATGCAGATAAAACGCAGTTCTTTCCGGTTGAACGAAGTGAAATAGTAGCTGCCTACTCAAACTATCATCAATAGGAAAATTATAAGTATTAACTAAGTAACTGATCCACTCCGCTTCAGGAATTGATTTTTTCCATGTGGCTTGCTTTGTATAAATGCAAAAAGTATCTTTAAAAGAAGTTAGTCCATCAATGGTTTCATTCCAAACATGTGCTGGATTACAGGTTTGACCGCCACAATTTGCAGAAAAGTAACTTGGTGCTAATTCATTATTTTGATCATAAATTACTTTTAATGTAGTTTGTCGCACTGCAGAATCAATTATTGAATTCCCTAAGCGCTTATGTAAATATGCTTGACAATGAACACGATCACAAATTTCATATCCATCTTCTAGATGTTTATTTCGAAATTTCAGGGCATAAGTCCTACTGATTAATGCTTGAACTTTATAGTATTCTAATTTTTGACCTGTACCAGATTCAGATTCAACTACGCCTTCGAGATAAGTATCTAATTCGACCATATTAACCAATCGCATCGCATTATTCGCCAAAGAAAATTCAAAATCACCTTCATATTGTCTCGATTTAACGGAAGGAATAACGCCTGTAAACTCAATAGATTCCTCCTTATTGATGGTGTAAAAAGAGATCTTTTTGAATTTTGACAACTTATTTCCACGAAATAAAATTGAAATTTTACCTCCTTCTAGAAAAACTTCCACAATATCATTAGCGTTTGCTATACCAATATAGGTGGAATCGGCAATAATGTGATAGGGTGCAGTTGCATGAGCCGCTTTAACTTTTTTCAATTGAGAGTCGGTAAATAAGCCGATACGCATTTTTTGAGCCTGTCCTAAAAATGAACAAATAACGAACAATAAAAAAAATAATTTATTCAAAAGAGCTTAGGTAAAAGTCAATCATAATACCTTATTTAGCGAAAAAAGTTTCAAGTATGTCCGCTGCAACACGATCACTTGCTCCTTGATTACCTAAGGATTTTATCAATATCTTATAATTTGATAATAAACGCGAACGATCCGGTGCGCCTTCTTCAAGCTTTTTTAGATAATGAACCATATTTTCAGAGGTACAATCTCCTTGAATTAATTCTTTAACAAGTTCTTGATCTAAAATTAGATTGACCAAGGAAATAAATTTAATCTTCACTAGTAATTTAGCAATACGAAAGGAGACCGGTGAGGTAGCATAGCAAACTACTTGAGGTACTTCAAATAAGGCAGTTTCAAGCGTTGCCGTACCTGAGGTGACCAAGGCTAAATTTGCTTTTTCTAAGATCGAATAGGTTTGACCAAAAACCAATTGAGTGTCATCAGCAACTAAATTTTTATAAAAATCAAGTGATAAATTGGTTGAGCAAGCAACAACAATTTCGTAATCTGGAAAAGATTTTGCTGCAGCTATCATATTGGGCAGTTTACGCTTCACTTCTTGCTCCCTACTTCCTGGAAGCAATGCCAATATTTTTCGATCACTGCGCAGCGTAAGAGGCAGATGCGTTTCTTCCTTAAATTTCATCACTTCATCCAAAAGTGGATGACCCAGATATTTTACGGGGTAATCATAGGTCTCATAAAAACTTTTTTCAAAGGGGAGAATACAATACAATTGCGCTACATCCCTTTTAATAGCATGTACTCTAGAGGTCTTCCAAGCCCAAATTTGTGGGGAAATATAATATATAACAGGAATTCCTTGTTCCTTGGCCCAAGAAGCTATTCTAAGATTGAATCCTGGAAAATCGATCAAAACTAAAGCATCAGGTTGAAATTCTTTAATTTCTTTTTTACAGGTCTTGATGTTGCCTAGAATCGTTCGGAGATTCATCAAAACTTCAAGGAACCCCATAAAAGAAAGAGACCTCACATGCTTCAATAATAACAAGCCTTCTGCTTCCATTCTATCTCCACCCCAGCCCTTAAAAATAAAATTGTTGGATTGTTTATTCCATGAGCGCATTAGATTTGCTCCATGTAAGTCACCTGAAACTTCTCCAGCAATAAAAAAAATACGCTTCTTAGAGTTCATTTAAGAAAGTAGATTTACATATATCATGTAAGGAATAAAACAAAACATTGCAAAAATGATTCCTCTCGAAATTTGATATTCTTCTTTATTAAGAAAAATATAGAACCACATTAAATTAGAAATCAAAGCAAGAGAAATGTACTTACTTGTAAATTCAGGATAGGCCACAAATTGATCCCAAAAAAAACTAAAAGGATAATCGTTTATTAAGGCTAGAATAAAAAGTACTATTGGTAAAAAAACCACCGGGGAAATAAATCCGATTGCAGTTCCAATTAGATGTTTTTTTGTAATGTTGATTTTCATAAATTAAATGATTTTAAATTTCCAATAACAGCATGATTGGTTAGGTCAAAATGAGTCGGCACAATGCTAATATAACCTTCCTTTAATACCGCCAAATCAGTGTCTTCTCTTTTGTCAACTTCAGTAAAGTCGCCTGTTAACCAATAATAAGGATTACCAAATTGATCCAATCGTTTATCAAATCGATCCGACCAAAAAGCATGTGCTTGTTTACAAATACGCGTTCCCTTAATTTCTTGTTTTTTTAATTTTGGGATATTAACATTTAAACAAGTATTAAGCGGTAAGTTACTGTCAAGAACTTTTTTAATTATTTTAGAAATCCATTCTGAACCTTGCGTAAAATCAGCATCATGTGCATAATCAGCTAGAGAAAATCCAATGGATGGTATCCCTTCCATTGCGCCTTCTATTGCAGCGGACATCGTGCCAGAATACAGAACATTGGTAGAGGTGTTTTCACCGTGATTAATTCCGGATAGCAACAAATCAGGTTTCCTATGCAATACTTCGTAAATAGCTAATTTCACACAATCTACAGGAGTTCCTGAACATGAAAATGCTTTGATGTCACCAAAAATATAGCTAGGACTCAATCGTAAAGGATGATTTATAGTTATAGCATGACCCATGCCAGATTGAGCCTTGTCGGGAGCAACTACTACTACTTCTCCATATTGCTTAGCAATATGAACCAAAGCACTTATACCATTAGAATTAATGCTATCATCATTGGTTATTAAAATTAATTTTTGCTGCATATTCCTTGCTCTTTAACAAAATTACTTAATATTAGCAGACTTTAAGTATTTTTGAAGCATAGAATTATAAAATGAAACTTCTCACCTCAAACCAACATAATGCATTTTGTTTTGTTGGAATAAGTCCTATCCGCAGCTCACCCAATGACAGTAGTGAACAAGTAAGTCAACTGGTTTTTGGAGAAGTGGTTGAGGTACTTGAAATCAAAAACTATTGGGTCAGCATAAAAACATACAAAGATTCCTATGAAGGATATGTAGACTATAAGCATCTATTGGCGCTGAGCGATAAAGAATTAAGACATTGGCTTGATCAAGGGGAAATTACGAGTGTTCTAACGCAAACCATAAAATGCCCTTGGGGAGAGCAGATAATACCCTGCGGTAGTTTTATTGGAAACGAGCAAATCTTTACTATTGGCACCTACCCATTTGAAAAAATAATTGGTGATAGTTTTGTGAAAAGCGGAATTGAATTGGCCAATTCATTATTAAACACTCCCTATCTATGGGGAGGGAAATCAAGTTTTGGAATAGATTGTTCTGGTTTTACACAACTTATATTCAGAAGTGTCTTTATCAACCTACCACGAGATGCCTATCAGCAAGAAGAATTAGGTCAACATGTTAGCTTTAAAGATCGGGAACCTATGGATTTAGCCTTTTTTAGCAATGATCAAGGAAAAATAACGCATGTAGGCATAATTTTGGACGGAAATTTAATTATTCACGCTTCGGGAAGGGTTAGAATTGACACCTTAAATCAAGAAGGGATTTGGAATGAGGAAATGGGAACTACTACACATAAATTAACTGTTATTAAAAGATTAAATTGATTTTCTAATCCATTAATTTGAATAACTATCTCATTTTTTATTCCGATATTTACCCATTAAAAATTCTAAAAATGCAGATACTAGTAAGTGGGGGTGCAGGATTTATTGGAAGTAATTTGGTTAAGCGACTTGTATCAGAAGGACACGAAGTAGTTGTACTTGACAATTTATTACGCGGAAATAAATTAGATAAAGATACTTTTGAAAAAATAAAATTCATTCGCGGAGATGTGCGAGATTTTGCAATCGTTTCTGAGGCAATGAAGAATTGTGACGCGGTCTATCATTTCGCAGCTGTTTTAGGAGTTGATATAGTAGCTGATCAACCCGTTGAAACCATGGATGTTGAAGTAATCGGGACAAGAAATATGGTTGAAGCTGCTGCTGCCAATAATATAAAATACTTTTTATACGCTTCAACAAGCGGGATATACAGCCACAGTGCCATTGTTAAAAGCGCCTTGTCTGAAGATGTTTTGGTTGATCCAAGAACTTCTTATGCTATGGCTAAACGATACAATGAAATTTATTTGGCGGCGCATCACAAAGAGCGAGGACTTAATGTTATATCACTGAGATTTTTTAATGTCTATGGTCACAATCAAGACAATAGAATGGTAGTCCCTAGATTTTTTGAGCAAGCAATAAAAGACGAAGAAATTACAGTGTTTGGTACTGGAAATCAAACCAGGGACTTTACTTATATTGACGATACTGTTGAGGCATGTGTTAGTTTACTAGGAATTAGTGGAGCGCATATCATCAATATCGCAAACGAAAAGGAATGGAATATTACTACCCTTGCAGAAAAAATTATTGAAATCACGAAATCTAAATCAAAGATAAATTACATAGAATCTCCTGCTAAACGCTACGATTATGAAGTAGAACGAAGGGTTGGAAGTTCCGGCAAATTAAAGGAATTAGTGAATTATAAGCCCGCAACCGAATTGGTAGATGGATTACAAAAAATTTATGAAATCAATTATTTATGAGAGATACCGTTTTATTTAATCTGATCAAAGAAGAAAAACAAAGACAAACTTTAGGTTTAGAATTGATCGCGTCTGAGAACTTTGTAAGTGAACAAGTAATGGAGGCGATGGGAAGTGTACTTACCAATAAATATGCTGAAGGACTTCCAGGAAAGCGTTATTATGGTGGATGCGAAATCGTAGATCAAGTAGAACAACTGGCAATCGATCGTTTATGTGAACTTTTCGGTGCGACTTGGGCAAATGTCCAACCACATTCTGGAGCACAAGCAAATGCTGCTGTTTTTTTAGCATGTCTAAATCCTGGAGATAAAATACTAGGCTTTGATTTATCACACGGTGGACATTTAACGCACGGCTCGCCCGTAAATTTCTCAGGTAAACTATATCAACCTTTCTTCTACGGAGTATCAAAGGAAACCGGAAGAATAGATTACGATGCTTTAGAATCAATTGCATTAAAAGAAAAACCAAAAATGATCATCTGTGGAGCCTCTGCATATTCTAGAGATTGGGATTATGCAAGGATTAGACAAGTAGCAGATAAAATTGGAGCGCTTGTTCTAGCTGATATTTCGCATCCTGCAGGACTAATTGCCGCAAAATTATTAAATGATCCTTTAGATTATTGTCACATAGTTACTACAACAACACATAAAACACTAAGAGGTCCTCGTGGTGGTGTAATTATGATGCGAAACAATTTTGACAATCCTTTCGGTATCAAATGGAACAATGGAAATTTGAGATCTATGGCTGCGCTATTAGACGCTGCAGTATTTCCAGGAATTCAAGGCGGACCGCTCGAACATGTAATTGCAGCAAAGGCAGTTGCTTTTGGAGAAGCGCTTAGCGATGGTTATAAAACCTACATGAAACAAGTACAAATAAATGCTGCTAAAATGGCGGAATCATTTATGAGTGAGGGGTATGAAATTATTTCAGGAGGTACACAAAATCACAGTATGTTGATTGATCTGAGAGGAAAAGGAATCACCGGAAAAGATGCGGAAAACTGTTTGGTTAAAGCCGACATAACAGTAAATAAAAATATGGTTCCCTTTGACACTGAATCTCCATTTGTAACATCAGGAATTCGTATAGGAACTCCGGCCTTGACTTCAAGAGGAGTTAAAGAAGGAGAGATCGAATTGATTGTTAGTTTAATTGATCGCGCGCTAATGTCTAAAGATGATGCTAACACCTTGTCTCAAGTCAAAAAAGAAGTTAATCTCTTAATGCAAGACAGACCTTTATTTACTTGGTAAGTATAAAAGATTGAGGTGAGGTATTTCTAACTTTTGCTATCTACATTAGGCTTTTTAAAGCCAAAACGCATTATCGACATGGATTCTTTTCCTATTCCAACAATGGAAATAACATTAAGAGGGAATTCAAGCAATACATGGCAGAAACTTAAAAAGAACAAAAAGGTCAATCCCATTGCATAATCATAAGCATAAATACTACATGCGGCAATCCATAGAAAGATAATAATTCCTAAGCGCACCTTTGGTACTTGATGCCATTTGATTACTTCCGTTTTACTGAACCAATTTAGATAATGATATAAGTATGCGAAAGCAATGATACGCATGAGTACTATTCCGACTTTAGAATTAAAAATTACAGCGAAAATAGCCTTTGGAGTAGTGTCAATTGCAGGATCACCAAATTGATCCACATAACCTTTCTTAATAGGAAGATTCGTAAGATTAAATTCTTTTATCAGAGAGACATTTAAATCCCAAAAACCATCTCCGCCGGCGTAATATGCTGTTTTACCTAATTCGGTTATTGGAATCATCGACTGCCCAGGAAGAATATTCCATAGAATAAAAGGAGCCAATACAAAGACTAGAAATGAAAGTAAACCCGTCCAATTTCTTGATTTTAATGAACCGTAAAGTATAAATAAACCCGTAAAAACATAGACATGAATTAAGGTGGGAACCAATGAAGTTATCGCGAAAGTTGCTGTGTTGGGTCTAAAAATTTCTTCTCCTAAATAATTCGTTGCATTAGGTGCAAACCATTGATCTACAAAAGCAAAGAGAAGAATAATGGCAATGATTTTGACAAAAATATTTTTAACTAATGCAAAAAGAATACTTCCAAATAAGGCAAGTGCTAAAAGCTTTCCATATAAATTGAGATCGCTGTACATTGCAGTAAAACTGGTGTGAAAATTATATTTTACAGCAAAATAATCATAAGTAATAAGCAGACCCGTAAATAATAAAAATAAAAAATCCCATTTACCTTTAGCGAAATACTTTCTATCGTGTAACCAACTAATTTCAGTAAGATAATGCAGGGGACCTAGGAAAGCATAGGCAAATAAGAAAGTCTCAAATGGCATTACGAAAGCTGCAATAATACTTGCCAGCATCAATGCTATATTGATATAATTAACCTTGTTTTCTTTTTGCAGTTCCATTTTAAAACTTTTTAATAGAAAACAAAATTACCAAAAAATAAGATATATTATCACTAGTTAAAACCTTTTAAAACTGCTTTTTCTTTCATTGATTTATTTACGGCAGTTCCAAAGTCATCCTTCACACCTGCATTCGCTGGATTACGATTTACCTTAGAAAGAAATACCGCTCTTTGTTTACTTAAATCCTGTATTTCGGCTTGAATTTTAGCTCTTTCTTCCTTCTGGGCGTTTATGATCTCCGCCTTCTCTTCTGGTCCTTTACCTTGTAATTCTTCCGGTAATTGATCGTCCTTTAATTCTAAAATTTTAGTGGAATCGGCTTGAAAAGCATCCACCACATCCCAGGAGGCATTATTATAAGCTGACTTAGATTTCACTAAAGCCCGCTCTGAAGCTATACCTGAACCCAAATTAAAGGCGTTTTTATCCTCAATAATTTGGTTGTTTTTCTTCATAACACCTTGCTCACCAAACCACAAATAGGTAGTATTGAGGCTTTTGTTGAGTTGAATGATTTGATCATCGTATGGCGTTGGGGTCGACGCTATTTTAGCATCTGAATTAATATTAAAATAGGCGCCATTTGAACAGGTCGCTCCATCTTTCCATGATTCCTTAACCCCTTGTTGATATTCACCACAATAAATGGTATTGATAAATACACCTCTGCTTTTAGCAATAGTACATATAGACTTATAATTCACTGGCCCCTGATTAAAAGGCTCATTACCTGCTATATATATTAACAAGAGGTCATTAGGGTCTCTTGACCAGACTAATTCTTGCAATGATTTTTCAATAACGGCTCCACAATACTCTTCTCCACCATTGGTGCGCAGCGCAAATAACTTCTCAGAAACCACATCCAAATCAGAAGTAAAATTGGTTTGCAAGCGGACATAGTTTTTATCACTTATTCCTGAATTTCCAAAATCATAAACTGCAATTTCAAGAATTGGAGCTACGCCATTAACGGTTAATGAACTTGCTTCGTTTACAATCGCCCACAATCTAGATTTCGCTTGTTCAATAAGGCCATCCATACTATTTGACGCATCTATCAAAAGTGCTAGTTGAACTTTTCTCTGTGGTTTGTTTTGTGCATTTAAAAAGGAAACACTGGTGATAATTAGAAGCGTTAAAAAAAGATTTTTCATAAAATAAATGTTTGTTTTATCTGAATACAACCTTAATTGAAAAGGGTTCAAATATTTTTTACTATTTGTTAAAATACGATAGTGCTAATTGATAAGAAGTCAAGCCAAAACCAAAAATACATCCCACACATACTGGAGAAATAAAAGACTCATGGCGGAAAGATTCTCTTCCAGCAATATTGGAAATATGGACCTCAATTACAGGTGCTTCAATGGCAGCGATACAATCTCTCAAGGCAATACTCGTATGGGTATAAGCGCCTGCATTTAAAATTATTCCATCTACTTTAGCTTCTTGCAGACAATCTATTAATGCTCCTTCAATATTTGATTGATAATACCTTAATTCATGCGAAGTTTCCAATTGCAAAGAGGCAAAATAAGAATCAAAGGATTCAATTCCATATATTTTTGTTTCACGCGCGCCAATTAAGTTTAAATTTGGGCCATTAACGATTAAAATTTTCATACTTGTCGAATTGGAACCGCTATATTAAGGAATTTGTTTCATACCTAAAAATAGAAAAAGGTATGGCAGAGAATTCTATTTTTGCTTATCAGCGAGATGTAGCCAAATTAAGCGTCTTTAGTGAGGGTCGAAATAAGACAGCAATTGAGCTCACGCATAAGGACTTAAGCGATTTTATTGCCATTTTATATGACTTAGGACTTAGTGCTCGATCGCAAGCGAGGATAATTTCAGGAATAAAACAATTCTATTCTTTTTTAATTTTAGAAGATCATTTGAAAGAAGATCCGAGTGAATTAATTGAACAGCCTAAAATTGGACTTAAACTTCCCGAGGTATTAACAATAGAGGAAATTGACCAATTAATTGCTGCAATTGATATGAGTAAAACTGAAGGTCATCGTAATCGAGCCATCATAGAAACATTGTACAGTTGCGGATTAAGGGTTTCAGAATTAGTTGCTTTGCGCTTCTCTGATTTGTATTTTGATGAGGGATTTATTAGGGTAATCGGAAAAGGAAATAAGGAAAGATTGGTTCCTGTTTCGCAAAGCGTTGAAAAAGAAATTAAAATATACAATGACCACATTAGAAGACATCAGAATATAAATAAAGGAGACGAGAATGTTGTCTTTTTAAATCGTAGAGGAGCTAAATTAACGCGCGTGATGATCTTCACTATAATCAAACAACTTTCAGAAGCCATTGGATTAAAAAAAAATATATCTCCTCACACTTTCAGACATTCATTTGCAACACATTTAATTGAAGGGGGTGCTAATTTGAGGGCAATTCAAGAAATGCTTGGACATGAATCTATTACAACGACTGAAATTTACACGCATTTAGATCAAAGATTTCTTAAAGAAGCTATTCTTTCTTACCATCCTAGAAATGCAGGATCTTAATAGGCGATTAAAGCATTAATAGCTTCGATCAAGCGATCTTGAGGTAAGAATAACTTTTCTAAATCTACCGCAAATGGAACAGGAGTATCAATGGAGGCAACCCGTTTTACTGGCGCGTCTAGAGACTTAAAGCAATTTTCTGTAATCAGTGCAGAAATTTCTCCACCTATTCCACCCATCATACAATCTTCGTGCAAAACGATAACCTTACCTGTCTTCTCTACTGCACGATAAATAGCTTCTGTATCCAAAGGTAACAGCGTGCGTAAATCTAAAATTTCAGCACTTATTTCAGGCATAGAAGCGATTGCATCTATAGCCCAATGAACCCCTGCACCATAGGTAACGATGGTGAGATCAGTTCCTTCAGCTGCAAGAGCAGCTTTACCTATTTCTGTAGTGTAATAAGCGCTAGGGACATCACCTTTCAAACTTCGGTACA
This sequence comes from Flavobacteriales bacterium, assembly GCA_947488235.1. Taxonomy (GTDB): domain Bacteria; phylum Bacteroidota; class Bacteroidia; order Flavobacteriales_D; family Crocinitomicaceae; genus UBA952. The sequence continues at coordinate 49,940 of CANLAQ010000003.1, forward strand.
GCATTTTATGTTCAAAAAACAAAACAGGATTCGGATCTTCGATAGCTGCATTCAACAAGCCCTTCGCATCAACTGGATTGGAAGGGTATACCACTTTTAAGCCTGGTGTATGTACAAACCAAGCCTCATTACTTTGCGAATGAAAAGGACCGGCTGCTGAACCAGCACCTGTAGGCATTCTGATAACAACATCTGCATTTTGGCCCCATCTCCAATGAATTTTAGCCAAGTTATTTATGATTTGATTGAAACCACATGTCACAAAATCAGCAAATTGCATTTCAACTACAGCCTTCATTCCAGCAATAGACAAACCTAAACCTGCTCCAATAATAGCCGATTCACACAAAGGCGTATTTCTAACGCGATCCGCTCCAAATCTTTCGAGCATCCCTTCAGTTACCTTAAATGCACCACCGTAGGCTGCAATATCTTGTCCCATGATGATTAATTCTGGGAATTTTTCCATGGATTGATTCAAAGATTCCTGAATGGCATCAATAAATCTCAGTTCATTTTTTGAATCTGTCTCAACTGTTGCTGTATATTCAAAGGGTGCGTAAACATCCCTTAATTCAGCGCTTAAATCAGGGATTATAGCGGCTTGACTATTCGCTTCATCAAATGAATCTTGAATGTGTTGTTTGATTTCCGACTTTAATTCGGCATCATAAGCATCTGTTAAAATTCCTTTAGACTTTAAAAATTGCTCATAATTTGTAACTGGATCTCTTTTTTCCCATTCGTCTTGTAGACCAACAGGATAATATTTTGTCCCAGATGCTTCTTCATGACCACGCATTCTGAAGGTCATCAATTCTAAAAGAACAGGTTTGGGATCTAAGCGAATTTCATCATTAATGGTGCGCACTGCACGAATTACTTCAAGGATATTATTACCATCAACTTGTACAGCTTTCATACCATACCCAATACCTTTATCAATAAATTGTTTGCATTTAAATTGTTCTGAAGAGGGCGTTGACAATCCCCAAGCATTATTCTCAACACAAAAAATTACAGGTAAATCCCAAACTGCAGCAACATTTAATGACTCATGAAAGTCGCCTTCAGAGGCACCGCCATCACCTGTAAAAACAAGAGTAGATTTTTTTTCTTTTTTAATCTTATGTGATAAAGCAATTCCATCTGCAATACCTAATTGTGGACCAAGATGCGATATCATTCCAACAATTTTATAGTCTTGCGTTCCAAAATGAAAAGAGCGGTCTCTACCTTTTGTAAATCCTGCAGCTTTCCCTTGAAATTGAGCAAATAATCGAGTAAGTGGAATGTCCCGTGTGGTAAAAACTCCAAGATTCCGGTGCATCGGCAGTATATATTCCTCTTTGTCCATTGCATAGGTAGTTCCAACAGAAATACCTTCTTGTCCCCAACCAGAAAACCATTTTGTAATTTTTCCTTGGCGCAGTAGAATCAACATTTTTTCCTCTATCAATCGAGGCGTTATTAATTTTCTATAGATTTCTAGTAACTCAGCAGATTCAAATCCAGTTGCATCAAATTCAATAGTATGTTTTTCTAAAACTTTCACAGGAATTAATTTATTACAAAATTATTCAATTTAACAGTTCAATGGAAGGATATAAAAATATTATTTCAACAAATAAGAAAATCAATTTAAAAAAAAAGCCCACAGAGCGTGGGCTTTACTTTTATTTAAGTTGATATTTAAACCAAACCTTGATCAATCATTGAATCGGCAACTTTCACAAAACCTGCTATATTCGCGCCTTTAACATAATCTACAAAACCATTAGCATCTGAACCATATTGCACACAAGCACTATGAATAGAAACCATGATACCATGAAGTCTTTGATCTACCTCTTCAGCAGGCCAAGACAAACGCAATGAATTTTGAGACATTTCCAAACCGGAAGTTGCAACACCACCTGCATTCGAAGCTTTACCTGGAGCAAAAAGGATTTTTGCTGCTAAAAATTCAGATATCGCCTCAGGAGTTGAAGGCATATTTGCTCCTTCAGCTACACAAATAACGCCATTGGAAAGCAACATTTTAGCTTCGTCACCATTCAACTCATTTTGAGTAGCACACGGAAGCGCTATATCAACCTTAACCTCCCAAGGTCTTTTTCCTGCAACAAACTTAGCCGATGGATATTTGGAAATATATTCAGAAATTCTACCTCTTTTTACATTTTTAATCTCCATTACAAATGCCAATTTTGATGCATCAATTCCATCAGCATCATAAATATAGCCTTCAGAGTCGGAAAGAGTAACCACTTTAGCGCCCAATTGAGTTGCTTTTTCACATGCATATTGAGCGACATTACCAGAACCAGAAACTGCTACAACTTTTCCGTTAAAAGAATCATTTTTTGTAGCAAGCATTTCTTTAGCAAAATAAACAGTTCCATAACCTGTTGCTTCTGGACGAATCAAAGAACCACCCCAATTTCTAGCTTTACCCGTTAAAACACCTGTAAATTCATTTCTAATTCTTTTATATTGACCGAACATATAACCAATTTCTCTTCCACCAACGCCGATATCTCCAGCTGGAACATCCGTGTCAGCTCCAATATGTCTAGATAATTCAGTCATAAAAGATTGACAAAATTTCATTACTTCATTGTCAGATTTACCTTTTGGATCAAAATCAGATCCGCCTTTACCACCACCCATCGGAAGTGTAGTAAGAGAGTTTTTGAATATTTGTTCAAATCCTAAAAACTTTAAAATAGACAAATTAACAGAAGGATGAAAGCGCAAACCACCTTTGTACGGTCCAATTGCCGAGTTAAATTCAACTCGGTAACCACGATTTACTTGAATATTTCCATTGTCATCTAACCAAGGAACTCTAAAAATAATTGTTCTTTCTGGCTCAACAATCCTTTCTAAAATCTTTGCCGATTTGTATTTTGGATGCGCCTCCATAAAAGGAATGACCGCTTCAGCTACTTCATGCACAGCTTGAAGGAATTCTGATTCATGAGAATTCTTCGCTTTAACAGCAATCATGAAATCTTCGATTTGTTTTTGATACATATTAGACATGTTAGTTAGTTTGACATTTATTGGCGCAAATGTAATAAGTTTTTTTAGCCAAATAACCAATATTTATCAACAAATTATTAGTGTCAAAAGTACACTAACACTTACTTAAAATACTTAGTTAATTATATTTTTGATTTTTTTACGCTTTTTGATTAAATTTGGTCATCTATTAAGGCAACCTCTAGCTTAGATGGTCGTAATAGCAATGAACTTAATAAAATAATCATGATTTCTACACTACTGAAATATTCTAAGGCTCTATTATTTCTTGTCTTAACCATTGTTACCCTTGAAGCTAATGCTCAAGTTCAATTGTGCTTAGGTCAAGATGCAACTGTTTGTCCCGGGCAAACTGTTACCATTACCAATTGTAATGCAGCAACCAATCCAGTAGCGGGTTTATTTCTTAATGCTCCTACCAATGTGAGTTTATCAGATGACTCATGGTCTGCATCCGTTAATATTGGCTTTCCATTTAGTTTTTATGGAAATACTTATAATCAATGTGTGATTGGCTCCAATGGATTGGTTTCATTCAATCTAGCAAATGCAGGTGGATATTGTCCATGGTCCTTAGCCGGCATTGGTGGATTACCAAATGCAGGTTTTGCGCCTGCAAAAAACTCCATCATGTTGACCTATCAAGATATCAATCCTTCCCTTGGAGGACAAATTCAATATCAATGTATTGGAACTGCTCCCAACAGAAGATTTGTAGTGCTTTACAAGAATGTATTTATGTTTAGTTGTACTTCTCAGTGTAACTACATGGCAATCGTACTTTACGAAACGACGAATGTATTTGAATTACATATTGGAAATAAGCCTTTGTGTACTTCATGGAATGGTGGTTTAGCAATTCAAGGTTCAGAAAACAACCCTGGAACTGTTGCACACATCACACCAGGAAGAAACAACACGCAATGGTCTGCCAATCAAGATGGTAGAAGATTTACGCCTACAGCACCCAACAATACTGCTACTTATGGCATGGCACAAATTCCATATTTAATGGTTTCAAGTGCTGGAACTAATTTTCTTTGGGCAAATACCTTAGGTCAGACATTCCCTTACAATAATGGGGTATTAAATGTGGCGCCTGTTCCGCCAGGAACAACGGGATATTTTCTTTCTGCATCAGCTTGTAATACCAGTATTGGTTCCATTACTAACGATACCACATGGTTAACTGTTGGTAATCCTTCTGTTACTACCTCTTCGATTCCAGATATTTGTTCACAAGGTCTTGGTTCTGTTACCGCGATACCTGGAGCATTAGCTGTGCCTCCATTTAATATAACTTGGTCTCCGGGTGGCGCTACTACAGCTACAGTAAATAATTTAACTGCAGGAACTTACACGGTAAATATGATGGATGCAAGTGGATGTCTTGCTATTGGAACTGCAGTAGTCGGAGATACACCAGCATCTTACAGTGGATCTACAACTTTAGTATCATGTCCCGGTGGTAATGATGGAACAGCTACGGCCAATATAATCCCTGCTGGACCAGCAACTACTTATCAATGGAATAATGGACAGACTACTCAAACCGCTGTTGGACTAACAGCAGGTGCTTATAATTGTATAGTTTCTTCCAATACAGGTTGTTCGGATACAGTTTTTCTAACAGTTACTGAGATTCCTGCTATGACCTTAAGCGTATCAAATTTAGTAGATGCCAATTGTAATTCAATCAATAATGGTTCAGCAACAATTACTACACAACTTGGAACCGCACCTTATATTTACAATTGGGACAATTCCATTTCAACAACCAACACAGCTAATGATTTAGGCGCTGGATTACAGACTATAATTGTTCAGGATGCTTTAGGATGTTTAGATACGATTACACTAACCATTAACGAACCGTCACCACTTAATATTTCCGTGATCACTCCAGACACAATGATTTGTCCAGAAGCTTCGATTAACCTTACCGCAATAGGTACAGGTGGATCTTCTCCTTATATTTATACTTGGACAGAAAATGGTAATTACCATAGTGTTGGACAAAATACAATGGTAGATCCTGCCAATTCAAACACACAATATTGTTTGACTTTAAGTGAGCAATGTGGTTCACCAACTACCAATGCATGTTTAACAATTACCTTCCCTACTCCAATAGTACCAGATGTTACTCCAAACATTCCTATTGCTTGTATGCCTGGAGCGTTTATCTTCAGCAACACATCGCAAAATGCTATAGAAACAGCTCAAACAGTATATAACTTCTCCAATGGTGATGTTCAAACTGCAGTTGGCACGCAAGATGTTGCTAATACTTTCCCACTTCCTGGATTGTATAGCGTAAACATGATTACGACTTCTATTTACGGTTGTGTATATTCTGGTTCTGTAATAGACATCGTTGAAGTAACTCCGATCCCAACAGCTGATTTCACCTTATCAAAGAATCCTGCTACATGGTTTGAGACTTCCATTCAAACCAATGATAATTCTGAAGGAAATATCGTAGACTGGCAATGGTCAAGCATTGGCGCTGTATCTGTAATTGAAAACAGTTCTTCTGCGATTGTAACCTATCCAGAGGGTGTTGTGGGTAATTATCAAATAATGTTAATTGTAACTACGGCACAAGGTTGTTCTGATTCTACCATGGTAGAGGTTGAAATTATCCCTGATGTTGTTTTTTATGCGCCGAATACCTTTACACCAGATGATGATGAGCACAATCAAACTTGGTATATCTATGTTGAAGGAATTGATCAACAAAGTTTTGATTTAAAAGTATATGACCGTTGGGGAGAGATTATCTGGGAAAGTCATGATACCCATGCAGAATGGGATGGAACTTACAATGGAAAACTTGTAACCTCTGGTGTTTACAATTGGACTGCTTGGTACAAAGAAAAAGACAATGATGGTAAGAAAGTATTGAATGGTTATATTAATGTATTGAGATAATAATCATGAAGAAAAATTATATAGTAGGTTTAATTTTCGTTGCAATCACCCTTTCATCATGTGATGTATTAACTCAAATTCCTAAGGTAAATCTCAAGCAGAATTTAAATACAATTCTACCTCCTGCAGCAGCTCCTGCTTTAAGTAACGAGGAAGTGATTTCTGGATTAAAAGAAGCATTGAATGTTGGAATCAAAAACGCAAGTTCCTTAACATCGATTACAGATGGATTTTTAAAAAATGAAGCGATTCGTTTACCCTTCCCTCCGGATGCCATTAAGGTAAAAGAAAAAGCGCTAAATCTTGGACTAACCAATCAAGTAGATAAGTTTGAAACTACACTTAATCGTGCTGCAGAAGAAGCTACAAAAGAAGCTTTACCTATCTTTATTGATGCCATTAAAAACATGTCCGTACAAGATGGTTTTGCTATTTTAAAAGGTGGTGATGGTGCAGCAACAAAGTACTTAAAAGACCAAACAACAGCTGCACTTTATACAGCATTTCTTCCTAAGGTAAAAGAAGCAACTGCAAAGGTGAAATTAACGGAATATTGGAATCCTATATTAACAAAATACAATACTGCTGCAAGCCTAACAGGTGGCGAGAAAATAAATCCAGATTTAGATGCATTCATTACACAGAAAGCAATTGAAGGATTATTCCATATGATTGCCATTGAAGAAAATAAGATTCGTGTTGATCCTTTGGCTCGCGTTAGTGATTTACTTGCTAAAGTGTTTGGAAGTCTAAACAAATAACTTGAATACTTTTCCTCCAACAGAGCTAGTCCTTGATAAACATGGAAAAGTATATCATCTAGGGATTTCCTCTGATGTATTAGCTGAAAAAATAATATTAGTGGGCGATCAAGATCGTGTCGCTATCGTGTCGTCCTTATTTGATACGATAGACTTTAAGTCACAGAATAGAGAGTTTGTTTGCCACACAGGATACTTTAAAGGGAAACGCATTACGGCCTTATCTACAGGAATTGGCACAGATAATATTGATATTACGCTAAATGAATTAGATGCATTAGCAAATATTGATTTAAAAACCAGGACAGAACTACCGAATAAAAAAAGTCTAGAAATAGTTAGAATTGGCACCTGTGGAATCCTACAAAAATCTATTCCTTTACACAGTTATATCATTAGTGACTATGCATTAGGTTTGGATAATGTAGCTCACTTTTATCAAATTGATTACAGCGAAAAAGAACTTTATCTTCAGGAGCAACTTAGTGAATTTCTAAATTTACCCAAGGCAATTGTACCTTATGTTGCCGCTGGTGACGAAACCATAGCGCATAGATTACAATCCTCTAATTCATTTTCGGGAATTACAGTAACAGCATCAGGCTTTTATGGACCGCAAGGCAGGCAATTAAGATTAAAAAACAGTACTGAAAATCTTCAATTGAAGTTGGGGCAATTTAATATGAACGGCTTACTCGTTTGTAATTTTGAAATGGAAAGTTCCGCCTTATTTATTTTAGGAAAAGCCTTAGGACATAGATGTTCAACAATATGTTTGGGAATTGCTAATAGGCCGAATCTAGAATTCTCAAAAGAGCATGCAATAGAAATGAAAGAACTCATTTTGCATGTCCTTGAAAAAATATAAATTACTTTAAAAGTTTATCGATCGTAATATGAAGATTTAAGCCTCTTAACGCTTGACCTTGTGCAATTATATTGCCTTCACCATCTATCAAAAAGGCACTTGGTATAGAGGTCACACCATATAATGCTGATACTTTTCCTTCCTTATCAATGCCGTGATTTTTCCAAATCAATTTATCATTTACAATGGCATTCTTCCACGCTGAGATATCACGATCAAGGGAAACACTAAAAACTTCGAATCCCTTAGCGTTATTGAATTTTTGTGATTTATATTTCGCGTATGCTTCCATTACAATTGGACTCTCCTTGCGACAAGGCCCACACCAAGAAGCCCAAAAATCAATGAGTACTAATTTCCCTTTCAATTTAGAAAGCTTGATTAATTTTCCACTTGGAGATTCAAGAACAATTTCAGGAGCGATTGATTTTGCTGGTAAAGATTGTTCCTTATTGAAACAAAAACCGACACAGAATAAACTTAAGAGTAGTCCTGTAAAAACAATTAGAGTTATCTTAGACTTCATTAACCTATTCTTCTGATATCAGCACCAATATTATTCAATCGAATCTCAATATCTTGATAACCACGATCAATTTGTTCAATATTATGAATGGTACTTTTTCCTTCTGCAGAAAGAGCAGCAATAAGAAGTGATACACCAGCACGAATATCAGGAGATGTCATGCTTATCCCTTTCAATGAATGCTCTCTATTCATACCTATAACAGTTGCTCTATGTGGATCACACAAAATTATCTGAGCACCCATATCTATTAATTTATCTACAAAAAAGAGTCTAGATTCAAACATTTTTTGATGAATCAAAACAGAACCTTTAGCTTGAGAGGCAACCACCAAAATAATAGACAATAAATCTGGAGTAAATCCAGGCCAAGGGGCATCATAAATGGTTAGAATGGAGCCATCGATGAATGTTTCAATCTCATAATGTTCTTGAGCAGGAATATAAATATCATCTCCTCTTCTTTCTAATTTAATTCCTAATCTTCTGAACACATTTGGAATAATACCTAGATTGTCCCAACTCACATCCTTAATGGTAATTTCAGATTTTGTCATGGCTGCCAAACCGATAAAACTTCCAATTTCAATCATGTCAGGAAGCACCCGATGAAAACAACCTTTCAATTCCTTCACTCCTTCAATATGTAGCATGTTTGAAGCGATACCAGTAATTTTGGCACCCATAGAATTCAACATTTTACACAATTGTTGAATGTATGGTTCACAAGCAGCATTATAAAAAGTTGTTTTTCCTTCCGCCAACACTGCAGCCATTAGTATATTTGCCGTTCCGGTAACAGACGCTTCATCTAAATGAATGTAAGCTCCTTTTAATTTTTTCGCTTCGACAGAATAAAAATGTTCTCCTGCATCATAATTAAATTTTGCACCTAATAAAGCAAATCCCTCAAAATGAGTGTCCAAACGACGGCGACCAATTTTGTCACCTCCTGGTTTTGGAATAAATCCTCGACCAAATCTTGCGAGCAAAGGACCAACAATCATAATGGATCCTCGTAAAGAAGAGGCACGCGACTTGAAATCCTCACTTGCTAGATAATCAAAATCAATTTCTTTTGCTTGAAAAATATAAGTTCCTTTTTCCACTTTTTCCACTTTAACTCCCATTGCTTGAAGCAAGGAAATTAATTTAACCACATCTACAATGTCAGGAACATTAGAAATAGTTACTTTTTCAGCTGTTAATAGTGGAGCACACAATACTTGAAGCGCTTCATTCTTTGCTCCTTGAGGAGTAAGTTCCCCTTTAAGTGGTTTTCCACCAAAAATTTCAAATGATGCCATTATTTATCTTTTAATAAATTTCTTTTTTTGTTTTTGCTTAAAATTAGGTCGGTTCACTGGTTTCTTGTTCAGCCCCATAACTTTTAAAAGCGTACTGGTGTGAACCAATTCATCTGGATTTTCTAAGACCAATTCTCCATTGGACAATTCTTTAAGGTGATCGGCAATTACATTATTTTCAACAGCATCATTGTTGTGTGCTAAATACTGTTTTTTCATAAAATTGGCCATCGTATTTTTCAAATACTCCTTCTCCTTTTCATCTGTAATATCTTTAGAATCCACCAAAATCGTCTGGGTATATTTTCCGTAATGACCATACTTAATAGTGCCTTTTGGATACGCCATACGCATTGGTTTTTCATTGAGCGTCTCAGGCATTGGGATTTCATAAGGAGAGTCTACATCCAACATAAAGTCCGACATCACGAATAAATGTGTCCATAATTTATGGCGATAATCATCGACATCTCTCAAGTGAGGGTTTAATTGTCCCATCACTTCTATAATTGCAATTGCGGCTCTATTGCGTTCTTTTTTATCCTCAATTTCCATTGCATGCGCAATCATATTTTGGACATTTCTACCATATTCTGGCAGAATTAACTTCCCGCGTGTTGTATTATATTCCATGATTTAATTTTTATTTTCTAGGATATTACCTAAGGCATTATTATAAATTTCTTTTGCTTCAGCAATGAAACCAAAATGCTCTTCATCAATTTGCATTTTTCCTTTAGTTACATGTCCAAGCAAAGTCATATTTACATTCTGAGTTAGCATAAATTCAATAAAGGCATCTTCATCATCTTCAGTAACCGTAGCAACTACCCTACCCTGTCCTTCACCGAATAAGAAGGCGTCAACGCGTATTTCAGAATCTGTAACGATATCAAAACCAAGATTTCCAGGTAAAGACATTTCAACTAAGGTAACATAAAGTCCACCATCTGAAACATCATGAACGGCATTTACCAATTTTTCCTTTATCAATAATTGGACTGTTGCTTGCATATCGAATTCCTTATCCAAATCAAAGTAAGGAGCAGGAGATGCTTTAACACCTAGATAAGTAGCCAAATACTCAGAAGATGAAATGTCATTATGATATTCACCAATTAAGAAAATTAAATCTCCTTTTCCTTTAAAATCAAGGGTCATGACATTATCTTTATTAGGAACAATTCCTATCATTCCAATCGTAGGTGTTGGGAAAACAGGAACTTCTTTTCCATTGATAACTGATTGATTATAGAAAGAAACATTACCACCTGTTACAGGAGTTGAGAACTTAATACAGGCAGCACTCATTCCCTTAATTGCTCCAACAAATTGCCAATAAGATTCAGGATTATAAGGATTACCAAAATTCAAACAATTTGTTATTGCAGAGGGTATTCCACCTGAGCAGACAATATTTCTAGCTGCTTCAGCAACTGCAATCATTGTCCCTACTTCCGGGTCAGCATTAACAAAACGCGAATTACAATCAACCGTCAAACTCAAACCTTTTTCTGTTCCATTAATAAAAACTACTCCAGCATCAGAAGGTCTATTGGTTGTCATTGTTCTTGCACCAACCATGGAATCATATTGTTCATAGATCCATTTTTTGGAAGCGATGTTCGGTAATGCAAGCATTTTAAATGCTAATTCCTTGATATTTTGCGGTTGTTCAATAGTATCAATATCAAACTTTTTAAATTCATTATAGTATGCCGGTTCAGAATAATCTCTTTTATATTGAGGAGCACCGCCACCAAGCACCAATGATTCTGCTGGAACATCACCAACTAATTGATCGTGCATGTAATAACGAATACGGCCCGTGTCAGTTACTTTTCCAATCTCTGCAGCATGTAAATCCCATTTATCAAAAATGGCTTTAACAGTTTCTTCTTCTCCTTCTCTTACCACTACAAGCATACGCTCTTGCGATTCAGACAAAAGAATTTCATAAGGAAGCATATTTTCTTGTCTCGTTGGAACCAAATCAAGATTTATTTCCATTCCAACATTTCCAGCAGCAGACATCTCACATGTAGAACATGTAATTCCCGCTGCACCCATATCTTGCATTCCAACAATGGCATTAGTTGTAGCCAATTCCATTGTTGCCTCTAGTAATAATTTTTCCATAAATGGATCCCCTACTTGAACTGAAGGTAAGTCATTAGCAGAATCTTCAGTAATATCTTTCGATGCAAATGCAGCACCTGCAATACCATCTTTTCCAGTGGCAGAACCTACTATGAATACAGGATTTCCAGGGCCTTTAGCGGTAGCCGAAATTATTTTCTTCGTATCAATGATTCCAGCTGAAAAAGCATTTACTAGGGGATTCGTATTGTATGATTCATCAAAGAAAACTTCACCTCCAACAATTGGAATACCAAAAGCATTTCCATAATCTCCAATTCCTTTAACCACTCCTTTCACCAACCACTTGGTTCTAGCCTCTTGAATATTTCCAAAACGCAAAGAATTCAATTGAGCAATAGGTCTTGCTCCCATGGTAAAAATATCACGATTGATTCCCCCTACTCCAGTTGCAGCACCTTGATAAGGTTCTAATGCACTTGGATGGTTGTGAGATTCAATTTTAAAGACACATCCCAAACCACCACCAATATCAACCAAACCAGCGTTCTCTTCCCCTGCTTTAATTAACATATGCGGACCGTCCTTAGGTAATGTTTTTAACCAAAGGATAGAATTTTTATAAGAACAATGTTCAGACCACATCACTGAATAAATGGCAGTCTCTGTAAAATTCGGTGTTCGACCAAGAATTTCTTTAATCATTTCAAACTCATCGGCCCGAAGACCTAATTCAATTGCTTGTTCAAGCGTAGCCTCAATGTGCAAGGTGTTTTCCATATCTAATTTTTGCATTACAAAAGTAGCGATTATATTATGAAAATAACGAGAAATCACAATGATTAACAAGCATTTTTCAACAAGTAATAAAGTAGTATTTATAATTATCAATTCCCACACAGAAAAATTGGTGGTAATAAAAACTAAATGAGCAGCAATTTGATCAATTTTGATTAATTTTGCTCTCTAAAATTGAAGGTATGAATTATGATGTCATTGTTGTAGGAAGTGGTCCTGGAGGTTATGTTACCGCTATACGCGCTTCACAACTAGGTCTTAAAACGGCTATTGTAGAACGAGAATCTCTTGGAGGTGTTTGCTTAAATTGGGGATGTATACCAACCAAAGCTTTAATAAAAAGCGCCAATGTTTTTGAGTATTTGAATCATGCAGCGGACTATGGAATTACTGTTAAAGATGCCAAAATGGATTTTGGAGCTATGGTGAAGAGAAGTCGTGATATTGCTAATGGTATGAGTACTGGTATTCAATTTTTAATGAAAAAGAATAAAATTGATGTCCTTACTGGAAATGGTAAAATTGCAGCTGGAAAATCTGTAATCGTTACAGACGCATCAGGACTTTCCACAACATATACAGCAGGAAAAGCTGTTATCATTGCAACTGGATCTCGATCTCGTGAATTACCAAATCTTCCGCAAGATGGCAAGAAAATAATCGGATACAGACAAGCAATGACCTTAGACAACCAACCTAAACGCATAGTAATTGTTGGATCAGGTGCTATTGGAGTTGAATTTGCCTATATCTATAATGCCATTGGTACAGAAGTTACCGTTGTTGAATACCTTCCAAACATTGTTCCTGTTGAAGATGAAGATGTATCTAAGCAATTGGAGAAATCATTCAAAAAAGCAGGTGTAAAAATTATGACCAATGCTTCTGTTGAAAGTGTAGATACTTCAGGAAAAGAATGTATTGTTTCCATTAAGACAGAAAAAGGTGAAGAGAAAATTTCTTGTGATGTAGTACTTTCGGCTGTTGGAATTCAAGCAAATATTGAAGGAATAGGTTTAGAAGAAATTGGCATTGTGGTTGATAAAGGCCGCGTCTTAGTAGATGAATACTACCAAACAAATATGCCAGGATATTATGCCATTGGTGATATTGTTCCTGGTCCCGCTTTAGCACATGTTGCTTCTGCAGAAGGAATTATTTGTGTTGAAAAAATCGCTGGACATGATCCTGCACCCTTAGATTATGGAAATATACCAGGATGTACTTATTGTTCACCAGAAGTAGCCTCTGTGGGTATGACTGAAAAGGCAGCGAAAGCCGCTGGAATCGATGTTAAAATAGGTAAGTTTCCTTTTTCTGCATCTGGAAAAGCAAGTGCTGCCGGAGCAAAAGATGGATTTGTCAAATTAATTTTTGATGCCAAATATGGCGAATTATTAGGCGGTCATATGATTGGTGCTAATGTTACGGAAATGGTTGCTGAATTGGTAGCAGTTCGTAAATTGGAAACAACAGGACATGAATTAATTAAAACAGTTCACCCTCATCCAACGATGTCAGAAGCAATAATGGAAGCCGCTGCTGCTGCATATGGAGAGGTAATCCACTTGTAAGTTTCTTTAATTAATATTAAAAAGGTAATTTAGGGAACTTAATTACCTTTTTTTATGCGAATAACTTTTTTATTGACGCTATTTATTTTGATTTTCACACAAAATTCAAATGCTCAAATTGTCCTCAATGAAGCCTGTAATAAAAATTACACCAATGCTCTTGACGAGGATGGAGACGCATCCGATTGGTTGGAACTTTATAATGCTGGAGCTAGTCCTGTTAACTTAACAGGCTTTGGACTCAGTGATAATTCTTTGATTCCTCAAAAATGGATTTTTAATGCCTTGACGCTGAATCCTGGTGATTTTAAATTAATTTATTGCAGTGGAAAAGATCGCATTGAAACAGCTCCATTTGACCCTGCAGTTTATGTTTCTAACTACACTCCTTTTTCGGGATGGAATACACATAATTTTACGAGTCCTTATAACTGGGATGGCGTAAGTAATCTTGTCATTAATATTTGCGCTTACAACAATTCTGGATACACAGAGAATTCTATTTTTAAGCAAACGGCCACAAGTTATGCTTCCACTTCTTTTGCAGTCAATGACGGAAGTGAATCTTCCTGTTCAAAATCACTGGGTGGCTTATATTATCAGCGACCTAATTTAAAAATAAATGGCGTCACTTTAGATTTTGGAACTATCCAGAATTCTCCGACAGACTATCCAGCTCCTTATGGCAATTGGTATTGGTGCTCTAGACATCAAATAATGATAAGAGCCAGTGAATTAATTGCTGCTGGGATATCAGCCGGACCTATCAACTCATTGGGATTTGAAGTTGTTTCCAGTATTGGAGAGTTTTATAACTACATTGATATTGCCGTGACTTCAACTTCTCAAACGGAACTAAGTGCCAACTTTATTCCTGTACAAGGATATTCTTACCACACTAATTTTAAAATATCCTCTGAAGGAGAGCAAATATTTTTAAATGACCCTATAGGCAACAACATTAGTTTTCTAAATGTCAATTCACCCCAATTAGACATCTCAGTTGGCCGCCAACCAGATGGTGCTGCCAATAGTCTTTGGTTAACGCCCAGTCCTAGCGCGAGCAACAATTTAGTCGCTTCTTTTACAGATACTTTGATCCGTCCCATTATTACAAAACCAGCAGGGATTTATCAAAGTGTATTTTACACTAAGGCTCTTAATCCAAATGACACGACCACCAGTAAATTAGTTTATACCATTGATGGAAGCACCCCTACTCTTAATTCGCCTTTATTCACAGACTCTGTCTTAGTTTTTCAGCCTGGTTCGCTGCGATATCAAATTTTTCCAAAAACAAATAATGGTTATTTACCAA
This sequence comes from Flavobacteriales bacterium, assembly GCA_947488235.1. Lineage (GTDB taxonomy): Bacteria > Bacteroidota > Bacteroidia > Flavobacteriales_D > Crocinitomicaceae > UBA952. Next base: position 65,174 of record CANLAQ010000003.1, read on the forward strand.
GTAAAGAAAAGATTACTTCCTATGTCTTTAATATAGCGCATTCTACTCCTATATTATTGGTGACTACAGATTTGAATAATTTGTATGGAGCACAAGGTATATTTGACAATTATACTTCTGATTGGATAAAAGCAGCACATGTCACTTGGCTTTCTAAAGAACCAGAGCACCCTCAACTTTTCACTACCAATACATCCATGCGTATGGATGGAGGTGCAGGAGGAAGTAGATCACAACCCCAACATTCATTTAGATTATCTTTTGATCACTCAACTTTAGGAGAAAACACCATCAATGAACCTTTGATTCCACGAATTCCTTCACGCAACAAATACAGTGATGTCTATTTAAGAAATGGAAGTAATCAATATCTAGCTTTTCCTCAAAAAGACGCTTGTCAAACCTACCTGATGAGTAAGGGCACCAAAAATTATTATTCCAATATGGTGCCGGTAAGCGTCTATATTAATGGGCAATATTTTGGACTTTATGAATTAAGAGAAAAATTTAATGTCGAATATTTTGATGAAAGAGAACAAGTTATTGATGATTCAGTTGAAATTCTCTCGCTTAGTTATTACTATGGTGGTATTTTGCGCGCGCTGCAGGGAGATGTGAATCATTTTTATACTTCCTACGGATTATTTGACGCCCTTGACCCAAGCCTACCGAATTACTATGAATTGGCTGATCAACATTTTGATTTAGCACATTATACCGATTATATCATCTCAGAATCTTGGATGGGAAATGTGGATTGGCCCGGAAATAATATAAAAATCTATCGTTCAAATAAGTCAAATTATCGTTGGCGCTTTGGATTAATCGACTTAGAATTATCAATGGGACCAAATGGTTGGACAAGTTGCACAGACAATCATATTCGCTATATGTTAGATCAAAGTACGGGCAATCCATTCATTAATATTTGGCTGCAGAGTATTCAAAATTTAAAATATAAAAACTACTTCATCAATCGATTTGCCGATCAAATGAATACGAGTTATCTCATTGACACCCTTTTGGCTAGCGAAAACATTTTCTATAATGAAATGGTTGTAGAAATGCCAAAAGAGTATGCTAGATGGGGAGATCCGAACAATGTGGCAGGACAAATGTCAAACTTTATCAATAACCATCTGATTTTCCAGCAGCAATTGGCCTGTCGCAGTGAGGAAGTGCGTGAAGATTTATTGAATGAATTTCAATTAATTAAAAAAGTTCAAGTGAAGATGGATGTCTGGCCCGAAGCAAGTGGACGCATTCACCTAAATACTATTGAGCCTCAACAATATCCATGGGAGGGAACCTATTTTGATGGCGTACCCATTAAGTTGACGGCAATTGCAGATTCAGGATTTAGTTTTGTAAAATGGCTTCCAAATAGTTTTATTGTCGATACCTTAAATCCAACTTTTGAAAGCAATATTACCATTGACACAACCTTATTTACAGCCATTTTCAAATTAATCCCAACACCACCAGACGGACCGAATATTCATTTCAATTTATATCCATCGCCAAGTTCAGGAGAAATAACGATTGCTCATGACAACCTAACGCTTGCTAAAAATTGTACGATACAAATCTTTGATCTCAATGGTAGAAAAATTTATGATGGCTTATTTGACCCTCTGTCGAAAAAGACAACTTTGAATATTGCTAATTTTGAAGCAGCATTATATTTGCTTAAAATCACTAATAATAATGACATATCGGAGACCTTAAAGTTCATCAAACTCTAATAATGTCATAATTAAGTGACAATTCGTCAGCAATTCAAACCCAAACTATCTTAAATTGTCACCCTTTTTTTATTTTTATTCATTGGCATATTAATTGACTTTTGCTCAGCAATTGAATTAAAAATAAATTTAAAAAAATGGGAAAAATAATTGGAATTGACTTAGGTACCACAAATTCATGTGTATCTGTCATGGAAGGAAATGAACCAGTAGTAATTGCAAATTCTGAAGGAAAAAGAACAACGCCTTCAGTTGTTGGTTTTGTTGAAGGAGGCGAGCGTAAAGTTGGTGATCCAGCAAAAAGACAAGCTATTACAAATCCTACCAAAACTATTTCATCAATCAAAAGATTCATGGGATCTAGTTTTGATGAATGCAAAAAAGAAATCGCTCGTGTACCTTACAAAGTAGTAAAAGGCGATAACAATACACCGCGTGTTAAAATTGACGATAGATTATATTCTCCTCAAGAAATCTCCGCTATGATTCTTCAAAAGATGAAGAAAACAGCAGAAGATTATTTAGGACATGATATCACTGAAGCAGTTGTAACTGTTCCGGCTTACTTTAATGACGCTCAAAGACAAGCAACAAAAGAAGCAGGTGAAATCGCTGGATTAACAATTAAAAGAATTATCAACGAACCAACTGCTGCTGCTTTAGCATACGGATTGGATAAAAAAGGAATTGATCAAAAAATCGTTGTTTTTGACTTTGGTGGTGGAACACATGATGTGTCTATCCTTGAACTTGGAGATGGTGTTTTTGAAGTATTATCAACTGACGGAGACACTCATTTAGGTGGTGATGATGTTGATGAAGTAATCATTCAATGGTTGGCAGATGAGTTTAAGAAAGATGAGGGATTAGATTTACGACAAGATCCAATGGCTTTACAAAGATTAAAAGAAGCTGCTGAGAAAGCGAAAATTGAACTTTCATCAACGACATCAACTGAAATCAATCTTCCATATATCATGCCTGTTAATGGTATTCCAAAGCACTTGGTAAGAACGATGCAACGCGCGAAGTTTGAACAATTAATTGCTACCATTGTAGAAAGAACTATTGCTCCTTGTCGCTCAGCATTGAAAAATGCAGGTTTGTCAGCAAGTGATATCAATGAAGTTATTTTAGTAGGTGGTTCAACTCGTATTCCAATCATTCAGGATGCAGTAGAGCGTTTCTTCGGAAAAGCACCTTCTAAGGGCGTAAATCCAGATGAAGTTGTTGCACTTGGTGCTGCTATTCAAGGTGGAGTATTGACAGGAGAGGTTAAGGATGTATTGTTACTTGATGTTATTCCTTTATCTCTTGGAATTGAAACAATGGGTGGTGTATTTACAAAACTAATTGAGGCTAACACAACCATTCCTACTAAAAAATCAGAAGTTTTTTCTACGGCATCTGACAATCAACCATCAGTTGATATCCATGTATTACAAGGAGAAAGATCAATGTCCGCTGATAATAAAACTTTAGGTAGATTTCAATTAACAGATCTTCCACCAGCAGCAAGAGGGGTTCCTCAAATTGAAGTATCGTTTGATATTGATGCTAATGGAATTATGAATATTTCTGCTAAAGATAAAGGTACAGGGAAACAGCAATCCATTAAGATCGAATCTGCATCTGGTCTATCAGAAGAAGAAATTGTTAGAATGAAAGCAGAAGCAGAGGCAAATGCTGATCTTGACAAGAAGAAAAGAGATGAAGTTGAATTGATTAATAAAGCAGATTCCACTATTTTTCAAACGGAAAGACAATTAAAAGAATACGGTGACAAAATACCTGCGGAAAAGAAACAACCTATTGAAGACGCATTAAGCGAATTAAAAAAGGAATTTGAAGCAAGAAACACCGAGAATCTTGATGCAGCCATTGAGAAATTAAATTCTGTTTTCCAAGCAGCATCTGAAGAAATGTACAATGCAGCCAATGCAGATGGTGGTTCTTCAACTGGACAAGCAGAAAGTCAAGGTTCTGAAAATCCACAAGATGAGGTTACTGATGTAGACTTCGAAGAAGTAAATGATAAAAAATAAGTAATTGAAATTCAATTAATTAAAGGGCATTCGATGAGTGTCCTTTTTTTTTTGTATTATTGCACATGCTTTATTTCAAAAAGGTACTTCATCCGACTAGTAAAGAATGGTGCGTGTTTATTCACGGCGCTGGAGGGAGTTCTAATATTTGGTATAAACAAGTGAAGCCTTATTCTTCCAATTTCAATATTTTACTTATTGATTTAAGAGGTCATGGCAAATCAAAAGACTTAAAGACAAGTAAAAATTATTCTTTCGAAATGATTGCGGAAGATGTAATTGAAGTGGTTCAATTTAATAAAATTAAAGAAGCCAATTTTGTTGGAGTTTCCCTTGGAACTATTATTATTTATCAAATTTTTGCACTGAATCCAAGCATTGTAAAATCAATGATTTTTTCAGGAGCCATTACCCAATTGAATGTTAAATCTCGTGTGCTTTTGCGCGTTGGCCGCATATTAAATCCTCTTTTGCCTTATATGGTTTTATATTCTCTTTTAGCAAGAATTATAATGCCCAAGCACAATCATAGAAAATCAAGGTTGCTGTTTATCAATGAGGCTAAAAAAGTAATGACTAATGAATTTAATCGTTGGTTTAAATTAACAGCGCGTCTCACTAAATATCTTAATAAAGTGGAGCACAACAATATAAATAAACCCACACTTTACATCATGGGAAGTGAGGATCATTTGTTTCTAGAACCTGTAAAACACATTGTAAAAAAGAATGACATTTTTCTATTAGAAATTGTTCCCAACTGTGGACATGTTGTCAATGTTGAACAAGCTGAAATATTCAATGATCTTTCAATTGATTTCATCAAGCAAATCGCTTAATTAACTATTCTTCTTAATGGATTGGCTATCATTTGACTTGGATTTAACACAAAACTCCATAATTATTGATGTTAGAAGTGAATCTGAATACATACAAGGTCACATTCCAGGGGCATTTAATGTCCCCGTACTTAATGATGAGCATCGAAAAATCGTTGGGACCATCTATAAGCAAGCTGGAAAAGAAAAAGCAATTTTAAAAGGATTAGAATTATTAGGGCCCGATATAAGCACACGATTAAAATTAGCCATTCAATATTGTCAAAAAGAGCAAAATATCATCATTCATTGCTGGAGAGGTGGAATGAGAAGTCAATTTTTTGCTTTTATCATGGAGTTTTATGGCTTCAAAGTGAAAGTACTGCAAGGTGGCTATAAAGCCTTTCGTAATCATGTGTTAAACTCCTTCAAGCTGCCTTATCAAATTAATGTTCTTGGTGGTAAAACGGGTTCAGGAAAAACACATGTTTTAAATGAATTAAAATCTAAAGGAGCCGCCATGATTGACCTCGAAGGACTTGCGCATCATCGTGGTTCATCATTTGGCGCAATTGGCATGCCTCTACAACCGAGTCAAGAACAATTTGAAAACGAACTGAGTTTGCAACTGTTCTTATTGAACCAAAATACCATTTGGATAGAAGATGAAGGAAGAACCGTTGGGAGTAGGGTTATCCCTGAAGGCCTTTGGCTTCAGATGCGAAAAGCGCCTCATTATTTTTTAAATACTAATTTTGAAATGCGTTTAAATCAAATTATGATTGACTACGGATCCTTTCCAAAGGAAGAATTATTGTTAGCAATGGAACGCATTGCAAAACGCTTAGGACCACAACATGTAAAAACAGCCTTAGAAGCAATAAACAATGGTCAAATAAAAGAAGCTTTCGCCATGGCGCTTGCCTATTACGATAAAGCTTATACTTTTCAAAAGGAAAAACATCCTTTGGGTGAAAAAATTGAAGTTGAAGTGGAGCAACTAGATGCTAGTGAAATTGCTGCTAAATTGATGAAACAATAAAATGGATAATTCGACAATAAAACTTACTGGCTATACCAAAGGAGGCGGCTGCGGTTGCAAAATCCCACCTGCTCAATTAAGTGAATTATTGACCGGTATTACCAAAGAATCTTCAGGGAAATTATTGGTTGGTAATTCTAGTGCTGACGATGCGGCAGTATATGATTTGGATAATGATTTGTGCTTGATCAGTACCACAGATTTCTTTACACCTATAGTAGATGATCCGTATGATTTCGGGAGAATCGCTGCTGCGAACGCTATTTCTGATGTTTATGCAATGGGAGGAAAACCATTACTTGCTTTAAGTATTGTAGCTTGGCCGACCCAACTTCCGATTTCAATTGCAAGTCAAGTAATTAGCGGCGCAAATGAAATGTGCTCACAAGCAGGAATCTCCATTGTTGGTGGACATTCCATTGAAAATCCAGAGCCGATTTTTGGACTCTCAGTCAATGGAACTGTTTCTAAGGCACAAATTAAAAAAAATAATACGGCCCATGAAAATGATTTGATCTTCATGACAAAAGCCATTGGAACCGGTATTTTAAGTGCAGCACTCAAGAGAAATCTTTTGGGAGCATCAGATGAAAAATCTATGATTGAAAGTATGTGTCAATTAAATAAAATAGGAGAAGCATTAGGTAAAATAGTAGAAGTGACGGCAATGACTGATATAACAGGATTTGGTCTATTGGGCCATTTGACTGAAATGACGGATAAAAAACGATTGAGTGCTACCATTTATAATTCAAAAATCCCTTTACTTTCTGGAGTAAAAGAACTTGCAGAACAATGGATTTATCCAGACAATACCATGAGAAATTGGAAAATGTATGGCGAAGAAGTGGAAGGAATTGAAGGAATCAGTTTATTGACACTTTGTGACCCGCAAACTAATGGCGGATTACTTTTTTCAATACACCCCTCCTACCGAGAAACACTTTTAAATTTCTTCGAATTACAACAAGTACCCTTATATGAAATTGGATTTTTTCAAACACCCCAAGAATTTACTTTAATGATTCAGTAATATGAACATAAAATTTCCTCAATATAGAAAGTTATCGAATGGGAAATCACTGTATGAAATTTGCTCTGAAAATTCCTTTAATGAAATACAAATCATTGGAAACAAAAGGATTATGTTTCAATTAAATGCGGAAACCTATTTTGAAAAAATAAAAATTTCAGACATGATCGCAGCACATGATCCCTACCAAAAAATAACCTTAGAAGAATTTATCAATGAAAAGCGAAAAATGTAAGAGCTTCCTTGCTGTGCTTTTTGTAAATTTGCTCTGAAAGAAATATCCGTTAAGTAATATGGAACAAGAAAAACCTTACCAACCTGTCAATAAAATACGCATTGTAACTGCCGCTTCACTATTTGATGGTCATGATGCTGCTATAAATATTATGCGCAGAATCATTCAAGCCACTGGATGCGAAGTAATTCATTTAGGGCATGATAGATCTGTAGAAGAAGTAGTGAATTGCGCTATCCAAGAAGACGCACAAGCCATTGCGATGACTTCCTATCAAGGTGGACATACAGAATATTTTAAATATATGTTCGATCTTTTAAAAGAAAAAGGAGCACCACATATCAAAATATTTGGTGGTGGTGGTGGAACTATTTTACCTTCAGAAATTTCAGAATTACAAGCCTACGGAATTACAAGGATCTACCATCCAGACGATGGGAGAAAAATGGGCTTACAAGGAATGATCAATGACTTAATCAAACAATGTGATTTTCCTCTTGGACATAAGTTAAGTGCCAGTATTCAACAAATTTCAAAACAACACATTCCTTCTATTGCAAGTGCAATTTCGGGAGCGGAAAATTTTCCAGAAGAGAATAAGAACTTACTCGATGAAATAGCCAACTTAGCTGAGAAATCTAAAATTCCAGTACTAGGAATTACAGGTACAGGAGGCGCTGGAAAATCATCCTTAGTTGATGAATTAGTGCGTCGTTTTTTAATCGATTTTAAAGATAAAAAAATAGCCGTTGTTTCTGTAGATCCTTCCAAGAGAAAAACAGGAGGAGCGTTACTAGGAGACCGAATTAGAATGAATTCCATTAAGGATGATCGCGTCTATATGCGTTCCTTAGCTACCAGACAATCTAATTTGGCGCTATCCAAACATGTTTCCGAAGCCATTAGTGTATTAAAAGTGGCACAATACGACTTGATTATTCTTGAAACCTCAGGAATTGGTCAATCGGATACTGAAATCCTTGAACATTCAAACATTTCTTTATATGTGATGACACCAGAATATGGTGCAGCGACACAATTAGAAAAAATTGACATGCTTGACTTTGCCGATGTAATTGCCTTAAATAAATTTGATAAAAGGGGAGCATTAGACGCCTTAAGAGATGTAAGAAAACAATACCAACGCAATCATAATTATTGGGATAAGGAAGTTGATTCAATGCCTGTTTATGGAACTATAGCATCACAGTTCAATGATCCAGGGATGAACTCCCTTTATCGTGTAATTATGGATGAATTGGTCGCTAAAACTGGCGCTGATTTTCCTTCAAATTTTTTGGTAACAAAAGAGATGTCGGAAAAAATATATGTAATTCCACCTGAAAGAACACGCTACTTATCTGAAATTGCTGAAGGAAATAGAGCTTACGATAAGTGGGTAGATGATCAAGTATTGGTTGCAGAAAAACTTCATGGAATGAGCAATACCATCAAAGCCATTCAAGAATCTTCTATGGAAGATAAAGATCGTTTGGTGAAAAGCATTCAAGAAGTATATGAAAATGAAAAGTTGAATTTTGATCCCAAGAACTACGCCTATTTAATGGATTGGGAGGCAAAAAAGCAAACTTATAAAGATCCTATCTACCAATTTAAAGTTAGAGATAAAGTATTAAATATAGAAACCCACACTACTTCACTGTCTCAATCGCAAATTCCAAAGGTTGCAACTCCAAGGTACAGTTCATGGGGAGATATTTTAAGGTGGTCATTGCAAGAAAATTTTCCTGGAGAATTTCCCTACACTGCTGGATTATTCCCATTCAAAAGAGAGGGAGAAGATCCAACACGAATGTTTGCAGGAGAAGGCGGACCAGAACGAACCAATAAGCGATTTCATTATGTAAGTCTCGGCATGCCGGCAAAAAGACTTTCAACGGCTTTTGATTCGGTTACACTCTATGGAAATGACCCAGCCATTAGACCAGATATTTATGGTAAAATTGGAAATTCTGGTGTTTCGATTTGCTGTCTGGACGATGCAAAAAAGTTATATTCTGGATTTGATTTAAGTCACCCAATGACTTCTGTTTCTATGACTATTAATGGTCCAGCGCCTATGTTATTGGCCTATTTTATGAATGCTGCCATTGACCAAAATTGTGAAAAGTACATTAAAGAAAAAGGTCTAAATAAAGAAATTGAAGCGAAAATAAATAGCATTTATAAAGAAAAAGGGACAGAAAGACCAAGATATAATGGTGATTTACCTGAAGGAAATGATGGATTAGGTTTATTCTTATTAGGCGTAACAGGAGATCAAGTATTACCTGGGGAAATTTATGAAAAAATTAAAAAAGAAACCCTGACTTCTGTAAGAGGAACTGTACAAGCTGATATTTTAAAAGAAGATCAAGCGCAAAACACCTGCATATTTTCAACAGAATTTGCCTTAAGATTAATGGGAGATGTACAAGAATACTTCATTGAAAATTCAGTGAGAAACTTTTACTCAGTGTCCATTTCTGGTTATCATATTGCAGAAGCGGGCGCTAATCCAATTACCCAATTAGCCTTTACGCTTGCGAATGGATTTACCTATGTAGAATATTACCTCAGCAGAGGAATGGATATCAATGATTTTGGACCTAATTTATCTTTTTTCTTTTCCAATGGAATTGATCCTGAATATGCAGTAATTGGTCGTGTAGCCAGAAGAGTGTGGGCGAAAGCATTAGCGAAAAAATATGGTGCCAATCCAAGGGCTCAGATGTTGAAATATCATATTCAAACTTCAGGGCGCTCTTTGCATGCACAAGAGATTGATTTCAATGACATCAGGACAACATTACAAGCATTATATGCTATTTATGATAACTGTAACTCCTTGCATACCAATGCCTATGATGAGGCAATTACCACTCCTACCGAAGAATCCGTTAGAAGAGCAATGGCAATTCAATTAATCATTAATAGAGAGTTAGGATTGGCTAAAAATGAGAATCCACTTCAAGGGGCCTTTATCATTGAAGAACTAACTGAATTAGTGGAAAATGCAGTTCTAACAGAGTTTGATAGAATTACTGAAAGAGGTGGTGTACTAGGCGCAATGGAAACCATGTACCAAAGATCAAAAATACAAGAAGAATCCTTGTATTATGAAACTTTGAAACACACTGGAGAATTCCCAATCATTGGAGTGAATACTTTCTTGAGTTCAAAAGGATCTCCAACAGTTTTACCAAGAGAAGTTATTCGCGCTACTGAAGAAGAAAAGGAATATCAAATTACGATGTTAACAGCACTTCAGGAGGGAAATAAAGAAAAATTAAAAGTTGATCTTGCCCGACTTCAAGAAAAAGCAATTCGAAATGAGAATTTATTTCAAGAATTGATGGAAACTTGCAAGTATGCTTCTTTGGGTCAAGTTACAGAATCATTATTCCAGGTAGGTGGACAGTACAGACGCAATATGTAAACATAAATGAGTCTAGGTTAATATGTTTTCAATAGGTGAATATGTTTCATTATTAAAGGAAGAAGGCAAGTTTAAAATCTTAACCTTGCTAAAAGATTCTGCAATAATTGAAGACGAATATGGTTTTGAAAGAGAAATTCAATTAAAAGAACTTGTAAAAAGAAGGGAAATCCCTTTACCTACCAACTTCCAATCAAAGGATAATAAACAAGAACAAAAGGCAAAAGCAAAAAATACTTCAGACATTCCATTCATTGATTTACATATGGAAATGCTGGAAGTGCCAACAAATAGTTTGAATACGCATGATATTTTCCTACATCAAATACATGTTTTTAAAAAATTCACGAACAAAATGATTCAGCAACAGCAACCTAAATTCATAGTAATTCATGGTGTTGGAGAAGGAAGGTTAAAGAATGAGATTAAGTTACTTGTCAACGGAAATAAGGGATTAATCATGCACGATGCCAACTATTCCAACCGTGGCGTTGGTGCTTCTTTAATTGAGATCATTAAATCAAAAGTGAGTATGTATTAATTTCTCCCTTTGGAAATATAGCCTTTTTGACCTTTTTTAAGTTCAAAGACCCAATCATAATTACCAATAAAATGGCTCATAGAAAACCCCAATCTATCTGAATATTTTAGAGGGAAATTAACATGCCTATCTGCTCTTATGCCTTTAGCGATAACTTGTGGTGCGATTCCATCTTGAAGACATGGAGCGACTTTACCTAAGCCATTGATTAATACGCCATACTGCCAAACTTCCTTCCAATAAGAGGCTTTAACTTTTCCGCTACCTGCATTTTCAGCGGCGAAAATATAGAACCCTCCCCCATTTACACTTCCTTGAATAACATCTAAGATCCCAAGTGCATAGGCGTATCCCATAGAATGCGCGACGATAAACAAAGTGTCATTCTGCGAATAATTAGGCAGCTCATTCAAAATAGATAATAAATTTTTACCTGCCATACGGCCATTTTTTCTGCGCAAATCAAATCCTTCTTTATTGGGATTTCTTTGCAATAAACTTAAAGTGGGAACTACTTTTCCTGTTGCTGTTTTTGTATAGAAACAATGATGCCTTTTTAAATTCTTACAAGGATTAGGATACGATGATTGAGCATAAATAAACGCTTCCGTGGAAGCATAATTAGAGGTGCTTGCCGAATGGTGGCCATCGGCATAAAAAACTTCTGAAGGATTTATTTGATTTATAATTCTTTGATTAAAATTTTTCCATGGTGTCCAATAGTCAAATCTATCGTTATTATATATAATATTTTTACTGTCAGGAAACTCTGTTCCATTTTTACCGATTGCTTTTAAATATCCATTTATATTAGAGGCTAATGAAACAGGCCTATAACCATTAACAAATAATAAAATGCGCCTTACTGGATCAACATGTCCCAATTTATCATCAATACAAAGTCCAGCATAATTGTAAACATTAACTTTCATTAATTTTCCGTTTTGCCACTTTCGTATTACAAAATAATGCGTGTTGGTAGGAAGTTTTTTATCCTTAATTCGTAAGTTATTAGTTGAATACAGAAATTTTAATGTGCTTTTATTTCCCTGTGTTTTCTCCTCAAAATAAAGCACCTTTTTCATTTTATAAGAAGTCCATACCTTATCCTTCTTGATGAATATTTGACTTTGCAACGCGCTAGCATTTTGCAAAAGAAAAGCTGGGTTTTGCTCAATCTCTTTGACAAGGGAATTTTCTGAATAAGCCTTAAAATCATCAAGGGTAGTCGTTGATAGGAAAGTGCTCGTGTAAAGAACATCAATCAGCACATAAGATCCGAAAATTGCACCTGAAGTAAGCACCAATATCAATAATTTATACAGCCTTAACCTCCACTTTTTCGGCCAACGACTTTCCCTAATGGTGCTATTAATGCGCTTTCTTATGAGTAGTAAAACGAAAATAAGAATTGAAAAAACCAGAAGATGCAGTGGACTTACAATCCACTTTTGATACAAAACAAAGGGTTTAATCAGTGGGTTTTTGAGATTTAAATAAAGAGCATAATCGTTCACTTTAGTAGGGCGATAAATAGACTTAATACACTCTTGATTTTCAAGAACTATATTGCCATTATGATCCTCCGTCCAAAAATATTGAGCTACTTGTCCATTATTACTGCTTATATTTTCAAAATCATCAAACCTTTGAAACATAGAATTTGCAGTATACAAATCCTCCTTGCATTTTTCGGATAACTCAAATGTTTTAGTGGAATCAAGCATCATTTCTACTCCAATGGAAAGGGATAAAGCACCGCAAAGATTTTTTTCAAAATTGGGCGATTCTCTAGCAATAAATAAAATGTTTTTATCTTTCAAGGAATAATAGTGAATTGCTGTATCAGAAAATGTTTGAACAACAAAAACATAAAAATCATTGGGTGCAATCGGTCTAGAGGTATTGAAAAATCGATCCCTACATTTCCTCATTTGAATACTATAGGCGGCTTTTTCCAAATTAGGCGTATTCCAAACAAGGGGACTAGATTTTTCGGAGACATTGTACTGATCAAAGCCGCAATTTATAGAAGCCTCATTAAAAAAGGACTTCACGAATTGCTGTTCCTTTACATTTATTTTTTGATTTTGATGTGTAGCAACAAAATGAATATTTACTAATTTCTGAGTTTCTTGAGCATAAAAAATGCTCCCCGAAATGAAGAGCAAAATAAATATTGAAAAGAAATTTTTAAACATCTCTTTTATAAATGAAGGAAATTCTTTTTAGCCAACAATTCCTCTTCAGACTCACGATAATCAGGATCATCTACACAGCAATCCACTGGACAAACAGCAGCACATTGAGGTTCATCATGAAATCCAACGCATTCGGTACATTTATCGTGTGAAATAAAATAAACATCAATATTAACAGGTTCAAAAGCATGATCTGCATCAATGTCATTACCATCTAATGTAGTAAGCATTCCTTTCAAAGAAGTTCCATCAGAATATTTCCATTCAGCGCCACCCTCATATATTGCATTGTTCGGACATTCTGGTTCACATGCCCCACAATTGATACACTCATCTGTAATCGTAATCGCCATAACAAAATCAATTTTTGTACAAATATAGTTATGCTTTATGAAAACTTTAGTTCTTCTGCTTATAAAAATAGAACTTAGCGTAACTTTGTACCGTGAAACAAGAAGATATTATCCATGGATTTATCCAATTAGGAACTGTTTTTAGACAGTTAAGTGCCAATGAACCTTGGGGTCTTGAGAAAAAAATAAGTGAAAATTCATACAATGGATTTTCATTAGCCATTGAAAGAGAGGTTTTTCATAACGGCTGGTTTGAAGAGTCGATGATTAAAAAATCATTGCTTGGAATTACCACTTGGCTCGATATACATTCCCTAAGCAATTGGTCAAAGCAATATCCTTTTCAAGATAAGAGCAAAACAATTGCTGTCATCATGGCGAGTAATATTCCATTAGTTGGATTTCATGATTTTCTATGTGTATTAATTTCTGGGAATAAAATTCAGATAAAGCTGAGTACAGAAGACAATCGCTTGTTCAAATGGATTAGAACTGCCTTAATTGAAATAAATCCTGAATTTACTGACTTAATTAACATTGCTGAAGGAAAATTAAGCGGTTTTGATGCCGTAATTGCCACCGGAGGAGGTGCTTCGGTCCTGCATTTCAAATCCTACTTCTCACATTTACCTCATTTATTCAGAGGCAATAGAAGTTCCATAGCGATATTGACTGGAAAAGAAAGTGATGCAGATATGCGAGCGCTTGGCAAAGATATTTTTGACTATTTCGGAAGGGGTTGCCGCAATGTGAGTCATCTTATACTCCCGAAAAATTTTGAATTGAATCGTTTTTTTGAAGGAATCGTTTCCTATTCAGAGGTGATCAACAATAAGAAATATGGGAATAATTACGATTACAATAAAGCCATTCATTTAATGAATCTGGTGCCATTTCTAGATAATAATTTTATGCTTTTAATGGAGAACGAACAACTTCAAGCGCCATTATCGATGGTGTATTATCATTATTATTCCAATGAAACGGAACTCAGTAACTATTTAGACGCTCATCAAGAACATTTGCAATGTATAGTTGGATTGGATTACCTTCCTTTTGGAAGTACACAAGAACCGTCGATTGAAGACTATGCAGATGGAATAGACACCATGCAATGGTTAAGTAATCTTTTATAAATCAAAGCTATTTTTAATCAGCAATTCACTTATTCATGCGCAATGCTTAACTTTGCTGTATGTCCTTACTAAACCAAAATGCAATTCGCTATAAAACATTAGCAGAAATTGAAATAATGCGCGAAGCTGCACAGATTGTTAGTCGAACCTTAGGAAAAGTAGCAATGCATATGCATCCAGGTACAACTCCAAGGCAATTAGATACCCTTGCTGAAGCATATATTAGATCCCAAAATGCAATTCCTGGATTCTTAGGATTATATGGTTGTCCAAGTACCTTATTGATCTCTGTAAATGAACAAGTGGTGCATGGATTGCCAACAGACCGACCGTTTGAAGAAGGGGATATTGTTTCAGTTGATTGTGGATCAGTTTATAAAGGCTATTATGGAGATCACGCCTATACTTTTGAAATTGGTGAAGTAGATCCAGCAAAAAGAAAATTATTAGAAGTAACAAAAGAATGCTTGTATCTAGGTATTGAAGCATGTAACACTTCCAATCGAATTGAAGATATCGGTTTTGCAATTCAACAACACGCAGAAAAACATGGCTATGGTGTTGTGCGCGATTTGGTGGGACATGGACTTGGAAAAGCCTTACACGAAGAACCGCAAGTTCCAAATTATGGAAGAAGAGGTAAAGGAAAAAAAATTCAGAATGGTTTGACGATTGCTATTGAACCGATGATCAATATGGGTACAGAAAAAGTTAAAACATTAGAGGATCAATGGACGATTGTTACCGCTGATGGATTGCCTAGTGCGCATTTTGAACATGATATAGCGGTAATTGATGGTCAACCTGAAATACTTTCCACTTTTGATTTCATATACGAAGCCTTAAAAAAGTAAATGATTCGAGAAAAAAAAATAATTGTACTCGCCCTACTAACCGTTTTCTTGTATGGCTTGATACTATTTTTTGAAAAAGGATTTTTTGTCTTGCCCTTTCCCCTATTTGATTTATTGGTGCTAATTGTAGGAATGCAATTTTTATTTTGGTCTAGAAAAAAAGATCTCTTAATTCTTGGATTGTTTGTCCTTGGACTTCTTTGTTCAATGGGTTCACAAGCATTTATTTGGAGTTTTTTTATGGATGGAAAAAGTCTCGAACAGTTTCAAGAATCGGCTTGGAGAGATTTATTTTACTTATTGGAATTACTCTTCATGCTAGCGACTTTGCTCCTATCTTTGGATTATAAAAAGACAAGCCATTGGTTCTTTGCACCTGTTCTTATTGCTTGTTTTGTTTGCACTCAGTTTCAAGGATGCTATCTTATTGAATTTTTCACCTTTGGATTATTTGTCCTGTTCACCATAGTAACAAAATCCTTCCGTCCTCTTTATTTCATCTTTGTACTTAAAGCAATTCTGGATTTAGCAGAGATGAGTATGCTCATGCAAGCGAATGAACTCATGAATGGATAACTAAAAGTTTAGTATCTGACGCTCACTGCAAGCGATATAATAAATAATGGTCATCAGAATAAACCAAATCTTTATTCAAAGTAAAAGAACTTGCTTTATTGAGCACAACATATTTACAACCTTTCCTTTTGATTTGATCTAAATAAGTTTCCTGCTGAAGCAAAGCATCAGTGGTATTCCAACCCTTTCGATGCGTAAAATAGAGTTGTTGCGGATTGCCATTACCGTTAATTGCAATTAAGTCATTGTAACCTGAAAAAATATAAAGCGTCTCCTCAAGTGTTAATTTATAGCGTTCTTCTTTATGAATAAAAAAGTCGTGTTGTTGATTGGCAATACTCTCTACAGATGCACTAATTAAAATAATAAAAACCCATTTATTAAAAGTAAATTCAGCTAAGAGTACTCCCACTAATAATGCCATAAAGGGAACAAAAGGAACGATATAGTAAGAATGAATAAAAAATATTTCTCCTGATTTTAAAATGTAAACACCGAATAATAAAGCGGTGAGTAGAAAAAATAGAACTTCCTTGTGTCGCTTTTTATACAACAACATGAGGAGTCCAGAAAAAGATAAGAAGAAGAAAATAAACCCATGAAAGGCACTAAAATAAAATTGTGCTAAAACAGCCAACAAATGAGTTTTAATTTGATAAAAACCTAGTGTCAAAGAGACACCAGAATTGTACCAAGAACCATACTTAAGTGCCAAAAATGGATTCCATACAAAATACCAATAAAAAGTAAGTGATAACGCTACAGCAAGCGACAAGAAAGTCCACATTTTATGCTTCAAGGAAGTTTCCATTAGAATCATGTATGCAATGGGAACAAGCAGTAGTAGAGAGGAGATCTTACTTAAAAATCCTAAACCAATAAAAATGAAGAAAAAAATATAAGACCATGCTCCCCCCTTCTTAAAGAAATTTAATAAAAAATACATTCCTATTAAAACCAGCGCTATACAGAAAGTGTCTGGCATCATTTTGCGGGAAAAAGAGAAGAAAATAGAAACACATAATGCCATACTTGCCATAAAGGAAACATTACTATTAAAATAATGCTTCACTAATTTTCCAAAAGCAAGAATACCCAGAGATGAAACGACTAAATTTATTAATCTACCATACCAATCTTGAAATCCAAAAACTTTAGCTGTTAGAAAATGTAAGTAATTCAAAAAAGGGAATTCCATTCCTATAATTCCTGAACCACCATTGGTTTCATCCACTGCGGGGAAAAACAAAGAGGAACTGCCTTCATAAAAATTTCGAGCTACCATCAAACCTGTCACTTGACGCCAATTATGGGCAATTTCAAGAGGGGGAGCTATAATTCCTATCAATCTTAATAAAAAGAAGAATAATATCCAAACCTCAATTCTCCAATACCATGACTGTTTTTCTAAGGTCATTTTGACATCCCCTATTTATTATTGTCAATTACATAATTCAAGACTTTTTCCATCAAATGCACCCTGTCTTTTCCTGTTACATTGTGTTTGTGCATTGGATATGGGAAGAAATCCATTTGAATTCCTAAATCGACAAATTTCTTTATCAGCGCATAATTATGTTGCATCACAACCACATCGTCTACTGTACCATGAATGAGCAATAAATCACCTTTTAGATTCCCTGCATAATTAAGCAGTGAAGCTTTGGCATATCCCTCTTTATTTTCATCAGGTTGATCCATGTATCTTTCACCATACATCGTTTCATAAAACTTCCAATCTGTTACTGGTCCACCAGCAACACCCACTTTAAAAGTTCCAGGTTGACGCAACATTAAAGAGGTAGTCATGAAACCACCATAAGACCAACCATGGACAGCCAAACGATTGCTATCGATATAAGGCAAGGACTTTAAAAAAGAAACTCCTGTCATCTGGTCTTGCATTTCAACTTCGCCCAATTGTCGGTGGATTTGAGATTCAAAGGCAAGGCCCCTTTCGCTTGATCCACGATTGTCTAAGGTATAAATGATATAACCTTGTTCCGCCATCCAATACATCCAAAGATTCGCTCCATACAACCAAGAATTGGTAATCATTTGGGCATGAGGTCCACCATAGACATAAACCAAAACAGGATATTTTTTAGTAGGATCAAAATTACTGGGTTGGATCATGCGATAATGTAAGGTAGATCCATCTTTCGCTTTAATTTCACCCAATTGAGCTTTTCCAATTTGAACATCATTCAATTTATCAGGAAGCGCTACCAGTAATTTAGCCATTTTCCCATTTGTGGTCGAAATTAGAGCCTTATGTGGAATTGAGCCACTACTAAAAGCATCATAAACATATTTTCCATCTGTAGAAACAGTAACTGAATGCGTACCTTCTTCCTTCGTTAATAGAGTTGTCTTACCAGTTTTCATTTCATAAGAATACGCCAAGGTATTTAATGGATTCTCACCCGTAGCAGAATAATAGATACAATTACCATCCAAACTTGCACCAATTATGTTTTTGATTACAAATTTATTGTTGGTCAATTGCTTTATCAATTTTCCATTTAAGTCATAATAATACAGGTTATTAAATCCGTCTCTTTCTGAAATCCAGATAAAATTATTTGATGTTTGGTTCGGAAAGAAAGCTGCATGTTCTGGCTCCGTCCATGTTGTACTTTGTTCTTCAAATAAAGTCTTAATAAACTTGCCGGTTTGCGCATCGTATAGATTCAGGCGCATGTGATTTTGTGCACGATTGACCTCTGCAATTATTATGTATTGATCATCTGGTGTAAAACAAACATTGGTAAGATAGTCATCAACCGCACCTGTAGGAGAAATATAGACAGTAGTTTTATTTAGACAATTATAAATTCCAACTTTAGGTTGCTCAGAAGCCTGGCCGGTCATGGGATATTTTATGGAAGTTAATGTCCCGGGGGTATCATTGATATTCAAAAGGGGATAATCATGCACTTTACTTTCATCTTTTTGATAAAAAGCCAATACATTCCCATTATGTGACCAAAAAATGCCACCTGAAATTCCAAACTCATTGCGCGCAATACTTTGACCCGAAACAATATTCTTATCCTGATTATTAGTAATGGCAATAGAGGCACCGTTCAATTCTTTTAGATAAAGATTATTGTCGATGGTATAAGCTAATTTTTTAGTTGCTGCATGAAACATCACATTATCTGCCCCTTCATCAGCCCTAATGATCTCAGCGCCTGTTTTTGACTTTAAATCCAAGAGATAATATTTTTGACCATCATTAAGGAAGCAATCGTTGAAGGTCTTCCATTCCAAGCTTGCTAATGAAGTTAAATTGGAGGATAATATTTGATTAACTTCTGAGAGCGTCATCCATACATCTGGTGGAATATTGGTTGTTGATGCAGTGACATTTGACTTATAAAGCGTTTTCATATCCTTACTGAGAAAGGAATAAGAATTTGATTTTGGAAGCCATTGAAATGCAGTGATTCGTTCTGGACCATAAGCACGATATTGTTGACTTACAGCATCCTTCAATGTCAATTGTTTAACTTGACCAAAAGATAGGACGCTGCCAAATAATAAGAATAAAATTGAGATCTTAATTTTCATGAGTTAAATAAATTGATTAAAAAATTTCTGTAGCGGACGCCCAACCATAAAAGCATCAAAAAGTAGTTCATCTAAATTATCTGCTAAGATCGTCGCTGCAGGAAAGCTCTTATAAAAGTACCATTGTTTATTATAAATAAGTTCTTGAATTTTAGCTTGTTCTCGTAATTCAGGTGAAATTATTTTATTTTTTGCACCATGAATACTTCCATAAAGACTTAAGAACTTTGGTTCTGCTATGATAGATTCAAATTCAGATAGATTTTGTGCAATGCCTTCCCGAATAGAGAGAATATCCTCTTTTTCCATTTCATAAATTCCACCATAAACTCTAAAGTGTTCGGGCGTCATTTCAAAATATACGCCATCAATTGACTTACTTTTCTTCCCATTTGGCGCAATCACAGCAGAGCACATTAACTTGTAGGGAGTCTTATCTTTTGAAAAACGGATATCACGATTAATACGAAAAACACAATCTTTTGATAATAAATCATTAAAAGATGGATCTAAGGCATTAAATTTACCAATCATATGTTGGGTGAAAGCGCTGAAAGGTACTTTTATATTTTTCTCATAGCGTTTGCGGTTGACATCAAACCATTCCTTGTTATTGTTAGCTGCTAGTTCTTGAAAAAATGAAAGATAGTCTTGAGAAAAAAATGCCATATAAATAGATATAGACAAACTTACTAAAATACGCGAAAAAGTGAGTATATATTTGTATGAAAGAAATAAAATAGTATCTTTGCAACCCAAAATAAATTATTAATTAATTGATTAACATTATGAATTCTTACGAAACTGTTTTCATTTTAACTCCCGTTTTGTCTGATGATCAGGCAAAGGAAGCAGTGCAGAAATTCGAAAATGAGATTAAGACCCTAGGTGGGACAATCAAGTTTTCAGAAAACTGGGGATTGCGCAAGTTGGCGTACCCAATCCAGAAAAAATCGACTGGCTTCTACTTTTTAGTAGAGTTTCAAGCTGAAGGTACGGTTATTGCAGGTTTTGAACTGATGATGAAGCGCGACGAGAGAGTCTTGCGTTTCCTTACAGTACGAATGGATGTAGACCATGTAGCTTATGCTGAAAAAAGAAGAGCAAAATCTGGTAACACAGCCACTGCACAAGCATAGTATTAACCCAGTAAAAAACTAAAAAATGTCAAACGATATCCGTTATCTAACCCCGATTAATATTGATATTAAGAAGGATAAATATTGCCGATTCAAAAAGAGCGGCATCAAGTTCATCGATTATAAAGACCCGAACTTTTTGTTAAAATTGATCAATGAACAAGGTAAAATTTTACCTCGTCGTATCACAGGAACATCACAGAAGTTTCAAACACGAGTGAACAAAGCAATTAAGCGCGCGCGTCACTTGGCTATATTACCATATGTTGGTGATATGTTAAAATAATCGATTGTAGAACGAAAAATAGTATTTGAATCATGGAAGTAATTCTAAAGAAAAATGTAGATAAATTGGGTTACGCAAACGAAATCGTTTCCGTAAAACCAGGTTATGGCCGAAATTTCCTTATTCCTCAGGGATATGCAATTTTAGCTACAGCCAGTGCAAAAAAAGCACATGTTGACATGATGAAGCAAAAGTCTCACAAAGAGTCTAAAATGCTGATTGAAGCGCAAGAAATTGCAGCTCAAATCGCAGAGCTTACGGTCACTATTTCAACCAAGGCTGGTGAAAATGGTAAGATTTTCGGATCTATCAACACCATTCAATTGGCAGAAGCATTGAAAAAAGCAGGTCATGACATCGATCGCAAATCATTGAAGATTAAAGATGAACCGATTAAAGAAATTGGAACATTTGAAGCTGAAGCACTTCTTTACAAAGGAGTTAAACAAACTTTCAAATTTGAAGTAATCAGCGAATAATCAAACGCAATTCAAAAAAAGCCATTCTTATCGAATGGCTTTTTTTTGCTCAGAAATTATTTGAAGAATTGATCGATTTCATCCATGGCATCTACGCCAAAAGTATCATTGTGCCATGCTTTTAAAACCATCTTGTTTTCAGAAAGAATATAAGTAGGGAATTGACCTTCTGTTAATTTCAAGAGATCTTTGTGTCGCACTAGATAACTTGGATGGTCGATTCGGACTTTTACAAGTCCATAGCCCTTCATAAGATTCAAATACTTATCCGCTTCCTTAACATTAGAACAAAGAACATTAATCTGTAAATTAATATGTTCATTTTTTTGCATCATGGCCATTAATGTCGAAGTTGCTTGGATACAATAAGGGCAAGTTGGCAACACATAGACACTTAATTTTTTCACAGATGGAAATTCATTTTTAAGTTGTGTGCGATAAAAATCATTCGAAAAATCTCCGCTATATATGGGAGCGTATGCGAAATAAAGTGTAAACGGAAAAACTAATATTACAATAGAAAGAATAATCTTTACTGATTTTAATAGTTGAATTCTCTTAAAAAAAAATACCGCCAATAGAATTCCAATGATGATGGAAAATACAAAAGGAATCAATTTAGACCATGTCCAAGAAAACCCAATGTGAGAAAGAAATATTTCTAAATTATTCATGCATAAAAAAGGGGCTTGCGCCCCTTAAGATTAAATTCAAATCTTACTGAATTTCACAGTTGTAAGTGATTGTTCCTGAGGTGGCATCGCCATTATCACAAGCAGCTGTTGCATCTTTTTTCTTTCCAGTAATAGTAGAGGAAGAAGATGAAGTTGGCAAAGTTCCAGAAGAATCAGTCATGGTACATTTACATGTGTAGTCTTTTGTACATGAGGCTAAAAAAATTAAAGATAAACCTGAAATAAAAATTACTTTTTTCATAATATAATGTTTAGTATAAGGCAATGATAAAAATAATATTTGAAACTTACTTAATCTTGATCTAAATTATCAAATGTTTTTTGCTTTAGTTTGGCTCTTTTGTCCATTGCTTCAATAGTTTCTAACTCATTAGTAACATACATTGAATACCAAGCTATGGTTGCAGATGGAATGACATCGGTCATCGGCATCATTTCTTCTAGGAAAGTAAAGGCAGCCCACTTCAATTTCTTGCCAAACAAAACATACACTAATATGGCAGATATCGGAGCAAGTACCAAATCGAAGATCTCCCCGAAACCAGGGATTACATATGAAAGAACACCAAAAATGTCAATAAATATTGCTGCTACCAACTTTAGTATTTTTTCGTTTTCATATTGCTTTTTAAGCTGACTTTTTCTCTTTTCAATTTCATTCATAACGCAGAATATTTTTTATAAAATTAATGTAAATATCATTTGAAAAATATATTTATTGTGGATAATAATTTAATCTCCAGAATAATAAAACAGAAACAAAAGTCACCTCAATATTTTTATTACTTTTGAAAAAAAAATTAAAACAATGGCAAATAATATATTAAAAGGTAAAAGAGGAATCAT
Organism: Flavobacteriales bacterium; assembly: GCA_947488235.1. Taxonomy (GTDB): domain Bacteria; phylum Bacteroidota; class Bacteroidia; order Flavobacteriales_D; family Crocinitomicaceae; genus UBA952. The sequence goes on from CANLAQ010000003.1 coordinate 88,213, forward strand.
CTTTGGAGCCTTGAATGAGCAATCAATCGCTTGGAAAGTAGCTGAACAAGCACATGAAGAAGGCGCGGTATTTGTATTAACAAATGCTCCAATAGCAATGAGAATGGGAGAAATAAATAATTTAGCTGCCAAAACTGGTAGTCAAATCATTCCTGCTGATGCTACAAATGTGGAAGAATTAGAACATCTAATTACACAAGCAATGGAGATTTTAGGCGGTAAAATAGATTTTGTTTTACATTCTATTGGAATGTCCCCTAATGTTAGAAAAGGAGTGCACTATACTGAGAGCAATTACAATTATTACGGTCAATCAATGGATGTGTCTGCAATATCTCTTCACAAAACCTTAGCGACGCTATACAAGCACGAGGCGATGAATGAATGGGGATCTATTGTAGCTCTTAGTTACATAGCAGCGCAACGAATATTCCCTGACTATAATGATATGGCAGATGCTAAATCTTTACTAGAATCAATCGCTCGTTCTTTCGGTTATCATTATGGAATCAAAAATAAGGTGCGTGTAAACACCATTTCTCAGTCACCAACGGTAACTACTGCTGGACAAGGAATAAAAGGTTTTACTGAATTCATCAACTTTTCAGAACAAATGTCGCCTCTAGGAAATGCTTCTGCGGTGGCATGTGCTGACTATTGTATTTCAATGTTTTCTGATTATACCAAATATGTGACGATGCAAAACCTATTTCATGATGGAGGCTTCTCTAATACAGGAGTAACACAACAAGTAATTGAAAAATTTGGTAACGAATAAAAATATCAATCTATTAAAAAAGCCCTAAAGAAATATCTTTAGGGCTTTTTTATTGTCCATTGGAGAGGTGATTATTTTTTCTTGAATTTTGTGAAATCGATATTATAGGTAGTTGAAACCCATAGCGTATGATTGCGTTCTACTTTAATCCCATCAGTCTTAAAAACCATTTGATTTAAATAACCCAATTGAATATTAAAATTTGGATTAAACCTCCACCCCAAAGCGGTAATAAAGCGATTTTGATCTAATATATTTTTTGCTATACCCTTTCCATAACCTAAGAACACCTCATCATTGACATTTAAAAATAGGGTATTATTCGCCATTTCCTTTCTACTCAGAGGAACATTTACCATCATGCGATATCGAACTCGATTTCGATAAGTATCTTTTCCTTGCACAAAAGAACCTGAAGCATTACTCCAATTATCGATCAATCGTTGC